>JBMOEQ010000208.1:0-6032 GCA_049314655.1 Ferruginibacter sp.
ATCCAAATAAAGGAAAGGGTATCGGGAGCGTTGTTGGTATAATCCATCTTCACAAACCCATCTAGAGTGTATAAGGTGTCGTTAAGACTTACATCAATTTGGTAATTGACTTGTTGTTGCCAATATTTTTTTTGGGCAAATGAGCCTGTGATCAGGAACAGAAAAATGAGTGCCAGCGTGAATTTTTTCAAAGCGGTAGTCTTTTATCAAAAATAACAATAATCGGTATAAGGGTAACAGGTATTTTAAGCTAAATCTGAAGTGGAAATGCTTATTTGCCTTTTCCGGCAAGAATAATACGAATGGTAAGCATCATGATTTTAAAATCGAGGGCAATAGAAATGTTTTCGATATACATTAAATCGTAGGGCATGCGTTGAATCATTTGTTCTACAGAAGAGGCATAACCAAATTTTACCATTCCCCAACTGCTGAGGCCGGGTTTTACTTTCATTAAAAATTTATACTCGGGATGGGTAGTCACAATTTGGTCGATATAAAATATTCGTTCCGGACGAGGGCCAACCAAACTCATATCTCCAAATAAAATATTGAAGAGTTGAGGTAGTTCATCTAAACGCCATTTACGCATGGTACGGCCCCATTTGGTCATGCGGGCATCAGTTTCACTACTTAACTGCGGACCATCTTTTTCGGCATCTTGATACATGCTGCGAAATTTATAGATAGTAAAGAGCTTGCCTTTTTCGCCTACCCGTTGTTGTTTAAATATAATTGATCCGGGTGAAGAAAACCAGGTTCTAATGGCACTGAAAATCATCAATGGCGATAAAATTAAGAGGGCAATAGACGAAACGAAAACATCAATTGCACGTTTAATGTTTTTTTGCCAGGAAGGAAGTAAGCCACTGTGTACATCAATTAAAGGAACACCGGTTACATCGCTGCTTTGTAATGCGCCAGTGATGATATCTACAGCATCGGGGGTGATTTTGATGTTTACATCGCGATCGCTTAACTGTTGTAAAATTTTTACTAATAAATCGCGGTCGGTTTTTTCAACAGCGATAATTACTTCTTCAATTTTGTCCTTTTCAATGATACTGTTGAGTAAGTGCAAGCCCGAGTAACTGTTTACTTTATTTGCAGCTTTGATGGCATCATTACCATTGAGGTTAAGAAAGCTGGTAATGGTATATCCGCCCGATTTTTTGGCAAGTTGAAAAGCATCATAAAATTGGTCGAAATTTTTTCCGGATCCAATTAACAATGTATTAAAATAAACTTCTTTGTTTTTAAGTTGACGTTGAGCAATGGTAAGCCATAACAATCTGATGAATAAGGTTACTATAAAAACCGGAATTAATAAGCTGTAAAATTCCAGGTAATAGTTCATGTTATTTTCCTGAGGATTTTTCAGGATAAAGAAAAAGAGTAAGGCTAAACAGCCTATAAAACTAACTATCAGCGTTCTAAAAATTTCGATGATGGTAGATTTGTGATAAACAAATTCATACGCACCACTTAAAGAATGTAGGAATGTCCACCCGATGGTATATAAAATTAATCCAACATAGAAACCGGGTGGAATGGTAAAATGGTAGTGATAAATTACTGTACGTAAAAAATAAAAACAAAGCCAAGTGAGCACAGCACCGATAATATCGCAAAGGATATACCAACGAGTATTGATGCGAGGCTGGTTCAAATTTAAAGATTAGGGTTTAAAGTTTATAATGTTATGCATGTAAGTTGCCGATTTTTTCGAGAATTTGGTGGGCAACTTCCATGGCTCTATAGCCGTCTAAAACGGTTACAGGTGTATCTAAATTATTGATGATGGCTTGATGAAAAGCTTCTAATTCCATTTTAATCGCATTGCCTTCATTGATAGCGGGATTTGCAACTGCGATTGTTTTTTTTCCGGTATTGGTTTCAATATCGAAAGTAAAAAAGTTGGTGTCTTCGGGTTGATGCAGCTTGATGATTTCTGATTTTTTTTCTAAGAAATCAATACCGATATAGGCATCCTTTTGAAAGAGGCGCATTTTACGCATTTTTTTCATGGAGATGCGACTGCTGGTTAAATTGGCTACACAACCATTATCGAATTCTATGCGTACGTTGGCAATATCGGGTGTATCGCTCATTACTGCAACGCCATTGGCAGAGATGTTTTTTACATTGCTTTTCACGAGTTTTAAAATGATGTCGATATCGTGAATCATTAAATCTAGGATAACACTTACATCCGTACCACGAGGATTAAATTGAGCCAAGCGATGCACTTCAATAAACATCGGTTCTAAGGTAAGGTGTTGTAAAGAGAGGAAGGCTGGGTTAAATCTTTCTACATGGCCTACTTGAAATTTAATGTTGGCTTCTTTGGCCAATTTTACCAATTCTCTACCTTCTTCAATAGAATGTGCTAAGGGCTTTTCAACAAAAACATGTTTGCCTTTTTTGATGGCTGCTTTTGCCAATTCAAAATGGTAAGTGGTAGGAGCAACAATATCCACAGCATCTACGGCATCTAATAATACATCTACATCAGTAAATCGATGAAGGTTGTATTTTTCTATTACTTCATTTGCAATAGCATCATTGGGGTCATAAAAACCAACAAGATTTACTTGTTCAATTTCTTTCCAATTATTGAGGTGAAATTTTCCTAAATGTCCTACGCCGAGTACGCCAATTTTTAACATGATTGCTATATTTTCCGGCTGGATATACAAAAGAAATATGCATATCGAGCAAACTTTTATAAAGAATTCTATTGATGTTCGGGCAACGTGGCGATGGGTTGTTCGTCCCAGAAGCCCATTTTGCCAAATTTTTCTATGCGTTGATTAAGTCGGTCATCGGCACTGATGGCTTTCAATTCTTGGATAACCGGTTTCAAATATTTTTTAAGAATTTGTGCTGCTTCATTATAATCCCAATGAGCACCACCAAGCGGTTCGGGAATAACACCATCTACCAAACCAAACGACATCATATCATTACCGGTTAAACGAAGTTGTTCGGCAGCGGTTTCTTTTTTATCCCAGCTACGCCATAAGATACTGGAGCAACTTTCGGGAGAGATAACGGTGTACCAAGTATTTTCCATCATAAACACACGGTCGCCAACACCAATACCAAGTGCACCGCCACTAGCACCTTCGCCGATAATTACACAAATTACTGGCACTTTTAAACGAATCATTTCATAAATATTTCGTGCTATGGCTTCACCTTGACCTCTTTCTTCTGCTTCCATACCTGGATATGCACCAGGGGTATCGATTAAAGTAATAACTGGTTTATTAAATTTTTCGGCAAGTCGCATTAAGCGCAATGCTTTTCTATAGCCTTCGGGGTTGGCCATACCAAAGTTTCTGATTTGGCGCATTTTGGTATTGATACCTTTTTGTTGACCGATGATCATTACGGTTTCACCATCTAAATCTGCGAATCCGCCTACCATAGCTTTATCGTCTTTAAAATTTCTATCCCCGTGTAGTTCTACGAAATTGGTACACATTTTTTCGATGTACTTTAAAGTGTAGGGTCTATCGGGGTGTCTGCTCAATTGAACACGTTGCCAAGGCGTAAGGTTATCGGTGAGTTCTTTTTTACATTCCATTGCTCTTTGTTCGAGGGCTGCAATGGCCGAACTCATATCGGTTTTTGTTTTTTCGGCAGAGTGTTTCAGTTGTTCTATCTGTTCGTATATGTCTTTGATGGGTTTTTCAAAGTCGAGGAACTGTCTGTTTTTTAATTCTGGCATAGCGTCAGTTTGCGGTTTTGATCGAAAGAATAGAAATAAAGATAGGGTGTAAAATTAAGGTGAAAGATTTTTTTATAAAAGTTTTGGATGTAAAAACTTAAAACACTTATCTTTGCAATCCCGAAAAAAGGAAAAGAACTTTTTGAGGGTTTAAGGATCGGTAGTTCAGTTGGTTAGAATGCTGCCCTGTCACGGCAGAGGTCGCGGGTTCGAGTCCCGTCCGGTCCGCAACTTCAAGACCAGAATTGCGCAATAATGAGCAGGAGTGGGAATCTCCAAATTTATCTGCTCACTAACGCACATCAACTCACTAAAATGCTCACCATCAAATGGTGAGCTTTTTGTTGAGCATATATCCCGGATTTTATTCCAAAAATTACTCCTCAAAAAAAAGCTCCCTTGTTGAATTGGTATTCGTTGATATTGTAATGATATTGTATTAGCCTTGACGCTGGTTACAGTTCCCAACTTTGCCCTTCTTCTCCCTAAACAGCGACCTTAACTGCGGTGCATTCATCCGAAATTTGTACAATCAATGGCGATGAAAAATAATATATACACCACAACAGACTCAATGGCTCGTCCAAAGTTTATGCTCTATTCAAAAAGGAGATCAAAATCGCAAGACATTGCTACCATTTATGTGCGCATTACCTTGGGCATCTTATCCCTTGAAAAAAGCACTGGCATTACCCTCTCTTTTAAGGATTGGGATAGTAGCAATCATGTTATTAAAAACAATCCTTATCACCAAAAGCAACTCACCGAAATAGTTGAAGCTATCCGTGAAAAAACAATGGGTGCCTTTCATCTGCTCAAACAATCTGAAACAGAAGCTACTTTACGAGAAATCATGGATCTGGCTTTTAGGGATGAAGGGAAAAGGATGTATTCGTTATTTGGCTTGTTCAATGATTATATCTGTAAAATGGAAAAAACGAATCGGTTGCCGAGGCAGCAATCGAATATCTTAAAACACCATACTTGTCTTCGTCATTTAAAAGCATTTGTAAAAGATAAGTTTAACATCAGTGATGTTTCATTTACGCGAATCAATAGAAGTTTTATTGATGATTTTGAAATGTTTCTTAAAACCGATTGCAACAATGGGCATAATTCAACCATGAAGCTATTGCAGATATTTAAGAAAGTGTATAAAGTTGCTGTTGATAATCGGTGGACGAATCAAAATGCATTTGCAGGGAAAAGATTGCATTATGAGGAAGTTGATATTGATGTTTTATCTGAACAAGAAATTACCGCCCTAAAAGAAATTGTATTGGAAAAGAATTATCTGGAAAAAACGCGACAATTTTTTCTGTTTTCTATTTACACCGGGGTTAGTTATATCGATATGCAAAGTTTAAGACGCAGTCATATTGAATTCAATCCCGTGAGCAATCAATATTTTATTAGAAAGAAAAGAGAAAAGACCCTTAAGGAATTTTTACTGCCATTATTTGCGCCTGCACAACAGATAATAGATGGATGGATGCCCGGTTGGGAAACAACGGCTGCTGAAACATTATTAGCACCCCGCATATCAAACCAAAAGTATAATGTATACCTCAAAGAGCTTTTTGCCCTTTTATCCATTCAAAAGAGGAGCTATAGCCATTTGGGGCGTCATGTGTTTGCAACAACAGTTACCTATGAAAACGGTGTTCCTTTAGAAACACTATCAAAAATGCTTGGACATAAAAAACTTTCGCAAACTCAACGGTATGCTAAAGTATCTACATTAAAAATTGAAAGGGAAACAAGGGCATTGTTCGAGAAATTAGCCGGTAATGTCGTTAATGCCGTTAATGCCGGTAATGTCGGTACAGTAGTTTCTAATAATGTATATCGAACAGATTCAATAATGGTGCAATAAAATCAAAACTTAGTTAGAGTTTTTGTGTTGAAATGGGTAAACGGAATTTTATTGGTTTTTTGGTTCAGGGCCAGATAAGTGATGGATAAGTGATAGCCAAGTAATAGATAAATGATGTTGTAAATTAATTCCCTGTGATCCATCTAATTTGTAAAAAAGAAAATTACGGGATTGGTATTTATCCATGTTAAGCCGCTGTGTATTAATGTATAATAAAAAATTTGAAACAGTTATTAACACTGCTTATTGGCGCTTTTAAAAGGAGTAAATTTATAGTTTAAATTTTTTTTATGCAAAATGAACTTACACCAAAAGTTGTAGTAGCAAGAATTAAAAAGTTTCATTCGCACAAATTTGATATCAATTTAAAATTGCTTTATTCATACGCAGCGCAAGATTTGGCTAATTTAAAGTCAGCTA
>JBMOEQ010000209.1:0-5951 GCA_049314655.1 Ferruginibacter sp.
TTAATCAACTCAGTTTCGATGAGAAAAGTTTTTTTCGCAGCGGCTTTCATTGCCTTCACTTTAATGTTTGTTTCCTGTTCAAGAGGAATCACAGTTTCTGACGCAGCCAATGGCCGTGCAAAATGTGGTCGTTATCTTAGATAATTAAACTTGTACTTTTATTGGATGTATGTTGTTTGGATTTTAACCATCCATTAGTCAATATTATGCTTGAAATGCTCTGAATAACATAATTATTCGTGTATCTTTGCTTCATAATATATCAACTATGATTGTATCAAACTTTATTTTATCTGTATTTTTAGTAGGGATGCCAGGTGGCTCCGAGTGGATTTTTATTATCCTAGCAATTGTATTATTGTTTGGAGGTAGAAAAATTCCTGAACTCATGAAAGGTATTGGCAAAGGTATCCGCGAATTCAAAGATGCCAAAGACAATGTAAAAAGTGAAATAGAGGAAGGCATGAAAGACAAAGATAAAGATCAAGAAATCACAGCTTTAAGACAACAACTGCAGCAAAAACAAGCGCAGGAATTACCTAAATAAACGAAACAATCGTTATACTTTTTTTCCGGCTGTAGTGCAGGGCAATTTTGTCTGACGCTACAGCCGGTACTATTTCATCCAACACCACTAATGTCATTTACATCAATAGATACCTACCATCAAGCTTTAGTTCAAAAGCATTCTACTTGTGAAGCTATTGTTAATGAGTACCTTAAACGTATTGAAGCAACCCAACATTTGAATGCTTTTGTAGAAGTTTTTAAAGAAGAAGCTTTAGAAAGAGCCCGTTTTCTTGATGCATCTTTTGAAAAATCTCAAAAAATTTCGGGTAAACTATTTGGGGTAGTAATTGCTATAAAAGATGTGATTTGTTACCAAGGACATATTGTAACAGCAGCATCTAAAATTTTAAAGGGCTTTGAGTCTGTTTACTCTGCAACAGCAATTCAACAGTTATTAGATGAAGGTGCAATTATTATTGGTAATTGTAATTGTGATGAGTTTGCTATGGGTAGTACCAATGAAAATTCTTCTTACGGCAATGTATTAAATGCCCTTGATGAAACCCGTGTACCTGGCGGATCTTCGGGAGGAAGTGCAGTAGCTGTTCAAGCAAGACTATGTATGGTAAGTTTGGGCAGTGATACCGGTGGATCGGTTAGGCAACCTGCCGATTTTTGTGGCATTATAGGATTAAAACCAAGTTATGGACGTATTTCGAGATACGGACTAATTGCATATGCCTCTTCCTTTGATCAAATAGGTATTTTTGGCAATACAGTTGATGATGTAGCATTGGTTTTGTCGGTTATTGCCGGTCCCGATCAATTCGACAGTACAGCAATTCAAGATTCCGATTTCACCTCTACCCTCACCAAAGAAAACATTCAATCGGATAAAAAATTTAAAATAGCCTATTTCGATTCTGCAGTAAATCATCCTTCTTTAGATCCTGAAATTGCACATGCCATTAAAGAAAAATTACAACAATTAAAAGCCGATGGACATACTGTAGAACCGGTAGAATTTAATATGCTTGATTATGTGGTTCCGGCATATTATGTACTTACCACCGCTGAAGCCAGTAGCAATTTGAGCAGATTTGATGGGGTTCGTTTTGGTCATCGAACAGCAGAAAAGGTGGAAGATTTAACAGATTTCTATAAAAAATCGAGAAGTGAAGGTTTTGGTAAAGAAGTGCAGCGTCGCATATTGTTGGGTACATTTGTATTGAGTGCGGGCTTTTATGATGCTTATTTTACTAAAGCACAACAAGTTAGACAATTGCTGGTCAATCAAACAAAAGCGATATTTGAGGAATATGATGCTGTTATTATACCAACAGTTCCTACGCCGGCATTTAAAATTGGAGAAAAAAACACGGATCCAATTGCCATGTTTTTGGCTGATATCTATACTGTTTTTGCCAATTTAACCGGCATCCCGGCAATTTCATTACCCTTATTCCAGCATTCTAATGGCATGCCTTTTGGATTGCAGGTTATGACAAATAAGAAAGAGGAGTTAACTTTGCTTCAGCTTTCATCGATATTAATGGAAAATAAAAAATCTACAGTAACCTTTTGATCAAATTATCTATCATCATATTATCTCTAGGCTGTTTCTTTTTCCATTCCGGAAAAGATCAATTGTTGGCACAATCTGCCAATTCAGCTTCTGCTGTAACCTCAACAGATACCATACCTGAATTGGAAAGAATAGAAGATGAAATCATTGATGAGGTTTTAAAAAGCAGAACACTTCCTAAAAAAGAAAAGGTTCAATATTTCAATCAGGTTACAAAATATGGTTTTAAGAACTTGTTTTCGAATTTTGCATACAATGCTACAATGCCATATGCGGCGCAAATAAATCCGCAGGCAGAAGTATTTATTCAGGATTATATGAAAGCTCATGGCAGGCATTTACAACAAATGAAAACTTGGGGTCAACCTTATTTTAATTTAATTGATAATATTCTTCAACAATACGGCTTACCCAGAGAGTTGAAATATATTGCCGTTATTGAATCTAATTTAAGCACAGCTGCTACTAGCAGTGCAGGTGCAGGTGGCCCATGGCAATTTATGCCATATACCGCAAGAGATATGGGCTTAATGGTAAATGGCTATATTGATGAACGCAGAGATTATGTAAAAAGCACCCACGCCGCTTCAAGGTATTTATTATCGTTGTATAGAGATTTACATGATTGGTTATTGGTAATGGCTGCATACAATGGCGGTCCGGGCAGAGTGTATAATGCCATCAAAAAAAGTGGCAGCAGAAATTTTTGGCAACTGCAATATTATCTTCCCGAAGAATCTCGCACTTA
The DNA here is from genome assembly GCA_049314655.1 of Ferruginibacter sp. Classification (GTDB taxonomy): domain Bacteria; phylum Bacteroidota; class Bacteroidia; order Chitinophagales; family Chitinophagaceae; genus Ferruginibacter. The sequence goes on from JBMOEQ010000209.1 coordinate 2,844, forward strand.
TGTAAAACGTTTTATTGCTACGCATTATATTATGGAGGGCACTGGTGGTATAACCACAGTTGGAGGCAATAATGATTATGTGTATGGAATTGAAAATAATCGTACCAGTTATGGGCAAAATGATAGAGACAACCCTTATATCAAAAAGCCAAAACTTACGGAAGCCGAATTGGTGGATGTTGAAGCTTTAACCATTTCCGGCAAATACAGTTCGGTTGTTATTGCCAAAAATTTGATGATGGAAATTAGTGCGTTCAATCATTATAATCCTTTATTTGATGCGACTTTAATTACTTATGGCAGCTATGATTTGCGTTTACCGCCCGATAAAATGCAATTGTTTATAGCCAATAAATATCAAATTTTAAGTGAGTGTGTGCAGTTGCTTTTAGGTGATGCCGAGATGCCGGTTAACAGAACAAGCTATCCTAAATCGAAAAGCAGAAAAGGCTAATGCGTTTTTTGTTTTGTAGCACGCTACTTCATAAAAAAATTACACTTCAATTTACTGTAAGCACTAACAGCTTATATTTTGTTAGGTTAATACTGATCTAATTGCAGCCGCTTTCATCAAACATTCTTCATATTCCATTTCTGCATCGGCATAATATGTTATAGCGCTTCCGGTTTGAAAGGAAAGATATTGTTTTGTGGCATTATACAAAATACTTCTAATGATTACATTAAAATCAACATCGCCATAGGGTGTACAATAACCAATTGAACCCGAAAAAATACCTCTCTTCGTTTGCTCATATTGTTCAATCAATTCTAGTACTCTTTTCTTTGGTGCCCCCGTCATGCTACCCATTGGAAAGCTTACTTGAATGGCATCTACCCAATTTTTATTAGCTGCCAAAGTTCCTTTAACCGTACTAATCATTTGATGTACTTGAGGAAAACTGTAAATGCCAAAAAGCTCTTCAACATGAACCGAGCCTTCTTCGCAACATCTGCTTAAATCGTTTCTTACCAAATCTACCACCATCACATTTTCGCTGCGCTCTTTTTCGCTATGGAGCAATGTTGATTTATGGAGTTCGTCGATTTCTATGTTTTTTAAATTTCGTTTAGCCGTTCCCTTTATAGGTTGAGAAATAATTTGATTGCCTTTAATTTGGATATATCGTTCTGGACTGGCACAAACGCAATAACAATCATTCAAACGATACAATGCGGCAAATGGATTGGGCGAAATAGTGGTTAAGCGATGATACAATACAATAGGATTAACCTTGGCGTTGGCAGCAAAAAACTCCTGACAAAAATTAATCTCATAACAATCGCCTCTTAAGATATGCGCTTGTAATTGATGGATGGTTTTTATATATGCATCCTTAGAAAATCGGGATTGAATATTTAATGCATAAGGCGCATTGGGTTCTATGGTATCGGGCATAGACAAAATTGTATGGTACAATTGTTCCGGAGCATCTACACCATGAAAAATTACTGTATTGGCCGTTAATTGAATTAAAATTTCCGGCTCAAAGAAAAACAAATCGGGGAATTCAATTTTATCGGGATTGGAAGAAGATAAATGTGCTGTTTCATTTTTCAAATCGTAGCCCAAATGCCCAAACAACCAACTGGGATTTTCTTTATAGAATGCTTGCAATTGCGATAAGGCATTACCCGAAGCAGCGGTTAAGCTTCTTTTACATCCAACTGCCAACAAACATTCAAATGCCGATTTTTCATCATTATACTCTTGACTATCCAATAAACAAAAAATGTTGAACTGCTTAACCCAGTTCAACATTTTTAATTTGAATACCGTATTGTTAATTACAGGAAATGATTTGTTGTTAAGCACATGTATATTGTTATCCTGCAAAAGTTAATCGCATTCTTTTAGAAATCATCTTCATCATCAAAACCACCGCCGTCTAAATCATCGAAACCTAAATCTTTAAATTCATCATCTATTTTAAAATCATCTTCCTCTTCTTCTTTAGCTGCTTTTTTGCCGGTTGTTTTTTTAGCGGCTGATTTTGGTATATCAAATTCATCGAAATCGGGATCCCAATTATCGTCATCTTCACTCTTCCCCCAATCATCGGCTTCCTCATCAACGTCGTCGTCGTCATCATCATCATCGTCATCGGCCGATTTTTTAGAAGCCGCTTTACCTTTTTTTGCAGGTTTTACATCTTCCTCAATGTCATCATCATCGTCATCATCTTCATCTTCTTGTTTTTTAGATTTAGAGGAAGCCTTTGGTAAAGATTTTTCTTCTGCCTGTTCGGCTTTAGGAGTTTTTGCTGTTTTTGTTGATTTTATTGCCATAGAATAACCAATTAGTCCTGTAAAATTTCAGATAGATTTTTAATTCGCCAAATAAAATTGCATTTTTTTTTGATTATTTATTTTGACTACCCTTTTATGATCTGATCTCGCCCCGGTCCATTGCTAATAAAGCTAACCGGAACCTTTAAGAAATTATTAATATAATCAATGTATTGTTTCATTTTCAAGGGCAATTCACTCACTGTAGTCATTGCGGTGATATCTGTTTGCCAACCCTCAAAATCTTGATAAATAGGTTCTATAGGTAACTTATTCATTTGAAAAGGTACTTGATGGTGCGTTTCGCCATTGATTGAATAGCCATTGCATACTTTTAAAGTTTCAAAAGCATCAAGGATATCAGTTTTGGTCATTACAATTTGTGTAACACCGTTAATTATGCAGGCAAAATTTAATGCCACTAAATCAATCCATCCACATCTGCGAGGGCGGCCTGTTGTTGCACCAAATTCGCTGCCGATTTTCCTTAATTGTTCGCCAGTTTCATCATGCAATTCAGTAGGGAAAGGACCACTGCCTACCCTAGTACAATAGGCTTTAGATACGCCAAAAACATCTTTAATTTTTTGTGGTGCAATACCTAATCCTGTACAAACCCCAGCCGAAATAGTATTGCTACTGGTTACAAAAGGGAATGTGCCAAAATCAACATCTAGCATACTTCCCTGTGCCCCTTCTGCCAATACTTTTTTACCTGCTTGAATTTTATCATTGATGAAATATTCTCCGTTAACGATTTTAAAGCTGCGTAAAAATTCAATGGCTTCAAAAAAATCATCTTCCCATGCACTGATATCT
>JBMOEQ010000210.1:0-5867 GCA_049314655.1 Ferruginibacter sp.
TAAACACTGGTCTATAACACGGTAACGGATAATGGCAGATTTATTGGAGGGCATAGGTTAAATGTTATTACTAAAAATAAGCAATTAGATGCAAAGTATGTTATCGTTTAAACACCAACTTCCCATCTTTGATTGTTTCCAAAACCTTAATATCCTTTATCAATTGAGGTTCTACTTTCAACGGGTTTTTATCAAGGATTACTAAATCGGCAGTATACCCTTCTATTAATTTTCCTTTTTCTTTTTCTTCAAAATATTGATAAGCAACATTCGATGTTATTCCTTTTAATGCTTGATAAGGAGTTGCACGTTCTTTGGTACCAATAACTACACCTTCTCTGCTTAAACGATTTACGGCCGTCCACAAAACAAACATGGGATCTAAGGGTGTAATTCTAAAATCGGTATGGTTGGTGTACACAATGCCCATTGAATCGGCGGTGGCAATTGGACTTAAAAAATTGGCTCTTTCTTCGCCCAAATTATTACGGTGTACATTTCCCCAGAAATATGCATGGTTGGTAAAGAAAGAGGGGATAATATGATGGGCTTTTATTTGTGCCAATTGATTTCTATTTACAAACTGCGAATGGATAATCACAGAACGACGATCGTTAGCTGTTCCTACCGTTTTATTTTTTTCGTTCGATTGCAAAAACATGTCTACCGATGCATCCCCATTACAATGCATATACAATTGTATGTTATGGGTATAACATTTATAAAACAAGCTGTCTAATTCCGATGCGGAAAGATTGGGCGCACCTCTAAAACCGTCTTTAGCATCGCATATACCATGGTTACAATAGGGTTTTAAAAAGTAGGCTGTTTTTCCTTGCGGCGATCCATCTCCAACAATCTTTATGCCTCCCCATTTTAAGCCGTTTGAATATTTTCCAAAAACCATTGTTTTGTCATTGATGTAACGATCAATATCTTTTGAATCGAGTAACGAAATAACATCCAATTGAAAAGGTTTTTTTGCTACTGCTTTGGTAAGTAATTCAAAGGTTTGATGATCTGATAAGCCTTCTTGAATGGTTGTGTATCCATTTTCGGCATATTGGTTAATTACATCATCTAAAAGTGCTACTTTTTTATCCATTGAAATTTGTGGAATCACCGATACCATTAAAAATGCAGCATTTTCTTGCAACAGTCCGGTGAGGTTGCCCTTTGCATCTCTTTCAATATGACCACCTGCTGGGTCTTTTGTTTGTGCAGTAATATTGGCCAATTTCAATGCTGCCGAATTGCACACCGCCATATGTCCCGATACGTGCGCCATGATTACCGGATTATTGGGGAAGGCCTTATCCAATTCAGTAAGATTAGGATGGCGCTTTTCGCTGATCAATTCGTTATCGTAACCCCAAGCCATTAACCATTCTCCATTGGCAATATTATTTTTTACTTTAAAGGCTTCAATCGTTTTAATGATATCTGCAACGCTTGAACAATTCCCTACCGGCGGGCAGGATACGTTAATTTCGGTAATTGAATTAATGCCTTGTGCTACATGGCTGTGTGCATCTATAAATCCGGGCAACAATGTTTTGCCTTGTAAATCTATTAAAGTTGCAGAAGAACCGGCTTCCTTTTCTGCAGCTGATTTTGTGCCAACAAATAATATCTTTCCATCTTTTACTACTAAGGCTTCGGCATATTGTGCAATCGAATCGGCCATGGTAATGATATCGCCATTATAATACAACACTGTAGATGCCGATGTAGAAGCAGTTGTTTGGTTACAGGCGTAAAAAGTAATTAAGCCTAACAAACCTACCAATAGTTTTTTCATAATCAGATGTTTTGTAGATAAAGCAATGCACACTATTTTATTGGAAATTGTGTTCGTTGTTAAGCTTCTTCCTTTATTTTATTGATAGAATGTTTGTCGTTTTTCAACAGAAAATGGGTGATGCCAAGGGCTGCAATTAAAATGGCCAAACCAACAATGATCATAGGTTGAGTATGGTGCAAATCGAGCGTGATGATTTTATTGGCAACGGCAATAATGGCAATTTGAATGATGGGTAAAGTTGGAACCGAATTGGAAGAAATAATGATGACTAAAGATTTCAATAATTCGTACCCAACTGCAATGATGAGTACTAAGTTGAAAATATCGAAAAGTGTAGTAACGTCTATTAAGAAAATAGGAAGCTGGTCAACAATTTTATGATATATCAATAAAATAAGATGTATAGACGCTAATATTAAACTCACCGTCATGATGGCAATGAGTATACGAATTACATTTTTATTTATTCCGGAAATGATTTTCGAAAAGCGATCGGTGTATTCCATAATTTTCTGACAAGCGTTTATTTGATATAATTAAAGGTATTGAAAAAATACTACGTGTAAAAGCAAAATTTGTTTTCCTATTTATTTCAAATGTAAAATGGACTTTATTTATACATCAGTTTCATTAAAGGAAAGCGTCAAATTGGTTCTAGAAGTTTTTACTTTTCGATAAGTGATGCCGGCTTTATCCAGCATTTTACGAGATGCTTTTGCAGTATCGGTATGTTCGTATTTATCGGATAAATATATCACTTCTGTTATACCCGCTTGAATGATGGCTTTGGTACATTCATTGCAAGGATATAATGCCGTGTATATTTTACAACCGCTTAAATCCATTCCAATATTATTAAGGATGGCATTGAGTTCGGCATGACAGATGTAAGGATATTTGGTATCCAAAAACTCGCCTTGTTTATTCCAAGGAAAATCGTCGTCGTTGCAACCCAATGGCAAGCCATTATAACCGGCACCAACAATTTTATTTTTGGCATTTACAATACAGGCGCCTACTTGTGTGTTAGGATCTTTGCTTCGTTTTGCAGAGAGTAAAGCAACGCCCATAAAATATTCATCCCAACTGATATAATCTTGTCGTTTTTCCACAACCGTACATTAATAGGTTAAACAATGTTTACGAATGTACCAATTTTTGAAATTGAAAGTAAACAGCGTTCATTTTTGTTGTGCATATATGCATAGGTTTAGGGAAACAATGATATAATGTAGAAGGATGGTAAGTAATGGTCTATATTGCATGATTACTTACTATAAAGTAATTTTACATTTTAATCATCATCCCAAAAAACATCATTATGTCAAAAGTAAATGCTTATGCTGCTCAGTCGGCTACAAGTACAATTGCTCCATTTTCTATCGACCGTAAAGAAGTTGGTGCCAATGAAGTGGAAATAGATATTTTATATTGTGGCATCTGCCATTCGGATATACATCAAGTACGCAATGAATGGGGCGGATCAATATATCCGATGGTACCCGGTCATGAAATTGTGGGGCGCATTGTACGTGTAGGCGATTCCGTTAAGAACTTTAAAGTAGGCGAATTGGCTGGCGTGGGTTGTTTTGTAGATAGTTGCCGAACATGCCCCAGTTGTTTAGCTAAAGAAGAACAATATTGCGATAATGGTTTGGTGGGTACGTACAACAGTAAACATAAAGATGGCAGTCCTACTTATGGTGGCTATTCAACAAAGATTGTGGTAGATGAGCAATACACCTTACATGTTTCGGAAGCATTAGCTTTAGAAGGCGTGGCTCCGTTATTGTGTGCAGGTATTACAACTTACTCGCCATTGCGCCATTGGAAAGTTGGTCCCGGACAAAAAGTTGCCATCGTAGGTTTAGGTGGATTAGGACATATGGGTGTTAAGTTTGCTGTTTCTTTTGGAGCAGAAGTTACCGTATTAAGCACTTCACCTTCAAAAGAGCAAGATGCCATCGCTTTAGGCGCACATCATTTTGCAGTAAGTAAAGATGCCGAAACCATGAAAAAATTGGCAGGTACATTTGATTTTATTTTGAGTACCATTTCGGCGCCACATGATTACAATCAATACTTGCAATTGTTAACTTTAAATGGTACGATGGTTGTTGTTGGCGTTCCACCTCAACCATCTGTAGTGGCTGCCTTTAGTTTAATTGGCAAACGCCGTTCATTAGCCGGATCATTGATTGGCGGTATTAAAGAAACCCAGGAAATGTTGGATTACTGTGCCGAGCACCAAATTGTTTCGGAAGTAGAAGTGATTAATGCCGACTTAATCAATGAAGCATACGAACGCATGTTAAAGAACGATGTTCGGTATAGATTTGTAATAGATATTGCTTCAATGAAATGAGGAAATAATAGGATTTAGGGCAGATTCAATGTTAACTATGCATCTTTTTTAAGAATATTTAGCAAAATCCACTGATTTTTTAAATAGAATCCCCTATTTTTGCTGCCCCGAAAGGGGAAGTAGGTGCGGTAGCTCAGTCGGTAGAGCAAAGGACTGAAAATCCTTGTGTCGCCGGTTCGATCCCGGCCCACACCACAACTTTACAACAAAACCCACGCTAGTCGTGGGTTTTGTCATTTAGTGCGCGGAACAGTGCGCAGAAACCCTTTTTTCTTAGTTCAGTAATTCGCCAACCGCCGGATTCACCATAGCACCGTTTCTGATTTTATCTTTGTATTTCAAACGTTTCTTATGCCAAGAAAAAACCTCCTTTCCTTCCACGAGGCAATTGTGGTTGCACTTATAAATCAGCCAACCCGTACAGCCAGTTTTGAACAAATCGCAGCCTTCATTATTGAAAGAAATCTATGTCCAAAGAGGGACGGAGGAGTATTGCTTGAAGATCAAGTGATGTTACGAACAACCCAATCCAAAGGGGCTTACGCGCACCTCTTTCAGGAAATAGGTGCCGGGTTTATCCGTTTAAAGGATAGTTACGCAGATTTTCCTTTACACCTGTCCTCCGCACTGGAAGCCTTGCTTGATTACGACAAACATTTTTATAATCCTGATCTCAAAGAACTTAGTGTTATTGACAAAAGTTACGGTGCCAAAGAAACACGTAAAATTAAAATGAGCCCCGCCGATATTATATGTATTCTTTCAAAAGAAAAATCACGGAACAAGAACATTTACTTTTTTGAAAGAGGATTGAACACAATCAGATGCTTTCAATTCAATAATCAAGAGTTCAATTTTAAAACCCTCTGTGAATACCTTGACCCCGTAAATAATTATTTGGTCCAAGTTTCTAAGAGTGCCATTGTTAACGTTTCTTTTTTTGAACCTGTAAAAAAGAAACTCCTGGCGTACAACGACACTGCTGGTATTACGGAAGCCCTAAGTACAATTCAAATATCTGAGAAAGAACAAGGGGACTTATTCTTACAAAACTTTACAACAGTCAAGGGGTCATACAACAGAAGGATTATGTTACAAAAAGTCACCCTTGGTTACAAAACAGATATGGAACGGTGATACTTATTTAGGTTTGAGTCTAAAACAATATAAAATGGCAAAAGGAACAAACAGACCAGTAAACGGTCCCAGTACAACCGGTAACCAATCCGGGGGAGGAAGAGGAAATAATCCTCCAAAAAAGTAACAAGTTTGATTAAAAGCCAGAGTCCTTCTGGCTTTTTTATTTATCTCCTAACTCACTCTTTTCATCCCAAAACTTCCTCATAATCTGTGCGTGTTCCTCGCCCGTAGCCTTGATATACATCATAAATGACTTCTGAGTTCTGTGCCCGGAAATTGACATAATGGTTGGCACCGGCACCCCCATCAGGTACATGTTTGTACAGAAAGACCTTCTGGCAGTATGGGTCGTAACCATCTCCCATTACAGCCAAAAACAGAATAAACAATATCGAACTTTTGCCTAGATTTTTTTTGGGGGGGGTTGATACACCAGCCTGGCAAAAAAACGCGCTGCTATAAATCAGAATTGAAAACGACCTGCATAGTAAAATAAAACTTAATTATTCAAATATCTTAAGTAATTTAAATAAAAAAACATGTTTAAAAAATTTACAA
>JBMOEQ010000211.1:0-5814 GCA_049314655.1 Ferruginibacter sp.
TCGTTAAATCTTACGATAATAAACCCGTTACTGAAGTACATATTGTAGGTGGTGTTCATCCTAAAATGGATATGGATTACTTTATTGAACTGATGCAAAAAATTAAAGCCCATCGCCCCGATTTGCATGTAAAAGCTTTCACAGCCGTGGAATTGGATTACATGTTTAGAAAAGCAAAACTTTCTATCGAAGAAGGTATGAAACGTTTGCATGAAGCCGGATTAGATAGTTTACCCGGTGGTGGAGCCGAAATATTTGCCCCTGAAATCAGAGAACAAATTTGTGCAGATAAAGTAAATGCCGATGGTTGGTTAAAAATTCATGAAACGGCACATCATTTAGGCATGCATACCAACGCTACTATGCTTTACGGTCATATTGAAAAATATGAACATCGGATAGATCATATGCGCAGATTAAGAGAATTACAAGATAAAACTAAAGGCTTCAATACATTCATCCCGTTGAAATTTAGAAATTTCGATAACGATATGAGTCATATTCCTGAAACAACTTTAACGGAAGATTTAAGGCTATATGCCATTGCTCGAATTTACTTAGATAATTTCCCACATCTTAAAGCATATTGGCCAATGTTGGGAAGAGATAACGCCCAACTTACTTTAGCGTTTGGTGTAAATGATATCGATGGCACTATAGATGATTCTACGAAGATCTATTCAATGGCCGGCAGCGAAGAACAAAACCCAACCATGAATACCGAACAATTGGTAACCCTCATCAAACAAGTACACAGAAAACCTGTTGAAAGAGGTACACTCTACAATGTAATAAAAGATTATAGCGCAGTTGAATTTGCTTAATCCAATAAAAAAGTTTCCATTTATTGGATACTTTTTTATTTTTATATACAAACAAATTGCTTTATGAAAAAAATTATTGCTTCTATAGTACTATTAATGGCACTAAATAACTTGATGGCGCAAAATGTAGGTATTGGAACAGCCACCCCAGATGCCAGTGCTAAATTAGATATCAGGGCAACGGATAAAGGTGTATTAGTACCTCGGTTGAGTAAAGCCCAAAGAAATAGTATCGTTACGCCTGCAAATGGATTGTTGGTTTTTCAAAATGCACCGGATAGCATTGGATTTTATTTCTACAATAGTGGCAGTTGGATATGGTTGCAAAATACAACCGGAGCAGGTAGTGGATGGAGTACAACCGGCAATACAGGAACAGATACTAGTTTAAATTTCATCGGTACAACAGACAACATGCCTCTACTCTTTAAAGTAAACAAAACAAAAGCAGGAAGCGTAGGTGGAAGTTTGGGCAATACTTCATTTGGATTTCAATCTATTACTTCGGTTGTAAATGGATTATTTAATACTGCTGTTGGTATAAATTCATTAAAGGATATTACCAATGGGAGCTACAATGTGGCCATTGGTTCTTCGGCACTATCCACATTAAAAAATGGAGATGCTAACGTGGCAATTGGGGTTGGCGCATTGAGTGAAGATACTGCCGGAAATAATAACGTAGCTATCGGTTTTCAGTCGCTTGTATTAAACAAAAACAGGAGCAACAATACAGCCATAGGATCTGGAGCGTTATATAACACTGGATCAACTTTTGGTAATAGAGTATATACTGCTACTGAAGGCATCAACAATCTTGCAATAGGGAAAGATGCAGCTAGAAATAATTACAGGGGAAGCGGCTTCGTTTCCATTGGACACGAAGCTTTGTTCAGTGATACCGTTTCAATTGGCAATATAGCCATTGGCAGAAATGCATTGTACAGCAATATAAACCGCAATGCAAATATTGCTATTGGCGATAGTGCTTTATTCAATAATAGTATTGGTTCAAGCGCTGTTGAAGCCAATCAAAATATTGCCATTGGTAGTAATACTTTATTTGCTAATACCAGAGGATATAACAATACCATCATTGGCGCTTTTTCTCAAGTGAAAGGTACAACAGGTAGTGGTAATACAGCTGTAGGTGCATCTACCTTATTTAATAATAATGGCTTTTTTAATACTGCAATGGGTGTTAATAGTTTGTTTAATAATACTACCGGAAGGGATAATACCGCCTATGGAATTTTTTCATTGGGTAATAATTTTACAGGCTCCAGTAATACCGCAATAGGCATATCAACTTTAGTTAGCAATGCATCAGGGTACAGCAATGTTGCAGTGGGTGCTTATGCTTTACATAAAAATACTACCAGTAGTAACCTTGTAGCCGTTGGCGATAGCGCATTGTTTAATAATGGACTTGGGGCAACTGTTTTAGAAGCTATTCAAAATACGGCTATCGGTAGTAAAGCACTATTTTCCAATACAACCGGTATTTCTAATACAGCAGTAGGTTTTCAAGCCCAAAAAAATGGAACTACTGCATCTGGTAACACAGCTGTTGGGATAAATGCATTATCATTAAATAATGCTGATTTAAATACAGCAATTGGACATTTTAGTCTAGCCTTAAATCAAACAGGTAGTTACAATGCAGCTATTGGCGCAGGTGTGTTGGAGCGTAATATTTCGGGAAATGTAAATGTAGGTGTAGGATTGTATGCACTCTATTCCAATGTCCTAGGAAATAAAAATACTGCATTGGGCGGGTCTTCTCTTTTTTCTAATGTTTCTGGAAACAACAATATAGCATTAGGCGATTCTTCTTTAGCCAGTAATACAATTGGCTACTCTAATGTGGCCATCGGCTCCAAGGCATTAGCGTCTAGTGTAAACAAAAATAATATAGTAGCCGTTGGCGATAGCGCATTGTTTAATAATGGACTTGGGGCAACTGTTTTAGAAGCTATTCAAAATACGGCTATCGGTAGTAAAGCACTATTTTCCAATACAACCGGTATTTCTAATACAGCAGTAGGTTTTCAAGCCCAAAAAAATGGAACTACTGCATCTGGTAACACAGCTGTTGGGATAAATGCATTATCATTAAATAATGCTGATTTAAATACAGCAATTGGACATTTTAGTCTAGCCTTAAATCAAACAGGTAGTTACAATGCAGCTATTGGCGCAGGTGTGTTGGAGCGTAATATTTCGGGAAATGTAAATGTAGGTGTAGGATTGTATGCACTCTATTCCAATGTCCTAGGAAATAAAAATACTGCATTGGGCGGGTCTTCTCTTTTTTCTAATGTTTCTGGAAACAACAATATAGCATTAGGCGATTCTTCTTTAGCCAGTAATACAATTGGCTACTCTAATGTGGCCATCGGCTCCAAGGCATTAGCGTTAAGTGTAAACAAAAATAACCTAATAGCCATTGGTGATAGTGCCTTATATTTTAATGGGAATGGTGCTACACTAATTCAAGCAACCCAAAATATGGCCATTGGAAGCAAAGCTTTATTCAACAACAGAACCGGAAAAACGAATACCGCTATTGGTCATAATGCACTCCTTGCAAATCAAACCGGTGATGGAAATATAGCCATTGGTCCAAATGCCGGAAGCAATGAAACCGGCTCTAATAAACTATATATTGAAAATACCAATGCCTCAAAAGACAACGCCCTAATCTATGGCGATTTTGCAACCGACAGTTTAAATTTAAACGGAAAAGTTACTGTAAGAGATTTTACAAGATTAGGTAGTGTAGCCAACGGCTCCCCAGCAATAAAAATGAAAAAAATCATCATCCCTGCCGGTCCGGCTGTAGATGGTTTTGCCAACTATCCTTTTGGTGGAGGCATCACCGATAGTAAAATATTAGCAATTGATGTATTAATGCGTTACGATGCAAGCACCGCAAAAATTCCACCTTCTTATAGAGATGCAGCAGGTTATGAATTCAATATTCAAGTACAATTTAATGGCGTAACTATAATTAATAAAATAGGCAACAGTGCAAATATTGGTGGTAAGCCCATTACCGTATTAATTACTTATGAAGAATAAATATTAAGGTTACCCACAACAGTATAAATAAATAATCCTAAAATAGGTTGATAATTTACAAGAATCCCAACTACTCTAATAGTCGGGATTCTTGTAAATAGAATTTACTTCTTAAACTTTTGCTTTAACGCCGCCAATGCATCATTCAGCTGTAAAGGCTCGGCAATTTTTTGTATTGGCGCCGAGGTTCTTTTAGGGCCACCAAAAAAAGGTTTAGCCGATTTATGTGTAGGCATTTCTTGTGTTTGTTTTATCGATAAAGCAATGCGTTTTCTTAAAATATCCACTTCAACTACTTTAACCTTAACCTGTTGATTTAATTTTAAAACTTCATTAGGATCAGTTATGTACTGATGCGCAATTTCAGAAACATGCACTAAGCCATCTTGCTTTACACCTATATCTACAAAGGCGCCAAAGCGAGTAATATTGGTAACAATGCCCGGCACTTCCATTCCGGAAATAACATCTTCAATGCTATATATTGGTGCAAATTCAAATTGTTGAACAGTTGCTCGAGGATCTAAACCCGGCTTTTTCAATTCTGTTAAAATATCTTTTATAGTTAATGCACCAATGGTTTCTGTTGCATACTTTTTGGGATCGGCGGCTGATAACAACGCATCCTTGCCTATTAAAGCATTAATTTCTACGCCTAAATCTTTTGCTATAGTTTCTACAATTGGATAAGCCTCGGGATGCACGGCACTTTCATCTAAAATTTGTGTACCGCCTTTAATCCTTAAAAATCCTGCACATTGTTCGTACGCTTTAGCCCCTAAACGCGGCACTTCTAATAATTGTTTTCTATTGGTAAAACTGCCTTTTTCATTTCTGTAACGAATAATATTTTCGGCAATGGTATCACCAATACCACTTACATAACTTAATAAATGTTTGCTGGCTGTATTTAAATTTACACCCACTTTGTTTACACAACTCACTACAGTTGCATCTAACTTTTCTTTTAATCGAAATTGGTTTACGTCGTGCTGGTATTGTCCTACCCCAATACTCTTAGGATCTAATTTCACCAACTCGGCTAAAGGATCCATCAGCCTTCTGCCTATACTTACAGCACCCCTAACCGTTATGTCTTCATTAGGAAATTCTTCTCGGGCAATTTCCGATGCCGAATAAATGGAAGCCCCATCTTCATTCACTAAAAATACCGGTAAGCCTAAATTTATTTTCTTTATAAATTGTTCGGTTTCCCTTCCGGCTGTTCCATCGCCAATGGCAAATACTTCAATGCCATATTGTTGTACTAAGTGACGAATTTTTTGTGCTTCTGCCTCTACCCTATTGTTTTCATGCGGAAAAATTAAATCGGTTTTTTGCAGCGCACCTTGTTCATCCAAACAAACCACTTTACATCCTGTACGATATCCTGGATCAATAGCCAATATCCTTTTACTGCCCATTGGCGAACTCAATAACAATTGGCGCAAATTTTCCGCAAAAACATTAATGGCATCTTCATCACCCTTGTTTTTCAATAGCGTTCTACATTCTGTTTCTAAACTGGGTTGCAACAATCTGCGATAAGCATCTTTTACAGCTTTACGTATTTGATCGCTGCAGGTAGACATGCCCTTAACATACAAAGCCTCAATTTTTTCTATTGCAACTTCTTCTTCCGGTGCAATGGCAATGCGTAAATAACCTTCTAAAAAACCTCTTAAAACAGCTAATATGCGGTGAGAAGGCACTTTGGAAATGGGCTCACTATAATCAAAATAATCTTTGTATTTGATACCTTCCGTTTCTTTATCGGTTATCACTTTACTTTGTAAGCAAGCTTCTTTTTCAAAGAGTGTTCGTAATTTTTCCCGCACAACTGCATCTTCATTTATGGTTTCGGCAATAATATCCCTAGCCCCTTGCAATGCCGCATCGGTTGTTA
>JBMOEQ010000212.1:0-5813 GCA_049314655.1 Ferruginibacter sp.
TCGCCTTTTAAAAACCACAACAATTCATAAATGATGCTTTTAAGATGGCATTTTTTAGTAGTTACCAATGGAAATCCATCTTGTAAATTAAACCGCATTTGATAGCCAAAAACACTGCGGGTTCCGGTGCCTGTGCGGTCGCTTTTATCGGTACCATTATCAATAATATGCTGTAGAAGTTGATGGTATTGTTGCATGGGCTGCAAGTTAATTAATAAATTGGTGCAGCCGTTGCTCTAAAAACATGGAATAGCCGAATGAATAAAACTGCGGAAAAAATGTGCAATAAAAAAATGTTGCATCTTTGATGTTATGGAATGTATCATCAGAAAAGCAACGATGGCCGATTGCCCACGCATGATGGAACTTATACAAGAACTGGCCGAATACGAAAAAGCACCCGAAGCAGTAACGGTTTCGCTCGAACATTTTATTGAAAGCGGCTTTGGAGCAAACCCGGTTTGGTGGGCGTTTGTTGCCGAATTCAATGGAAAAGTTGAAGGGTTTGCATTGTATTATATTCGATACAGCACTTGGAAAGGACAAAGAATGTATTTAGAAGATTTGTTGGTAACGGAACAATTGCGAGGAAAAGGCATTGGCATGAAGCTATTTGAGGCATTAATAGTTGAAGCAAAAGCCAAAGAATATTCGGGTATTGCTTGGCAAGTTTTAGATTGGAACGAACCTGCAATTAATTTTTACAAAAAATTGGGCAATGTAAATTTTGATGGAGAATGGGTAAACTGCAGCATTAGTTTGACGAAATAAAAAATTTCAGAAAAAAAATCAGATCAGGCAGCACAACACAAACTCAACTCCTCATACTATCAAACAACCCTACATTATTTAAAACAACAGGTATGAAAAACGGATTATTAAAAAAAATCAGCTTTTATCTAATGGCAGCAGCCTTAGTATCGAGTGTAAGTTTTATTTCTTCTTGCCAGAAAGAGCTGAGCGACCCCGGTGGAATTGTTCCCATCGTTGTGCTTCCCGATTTAACCACTAAAATTGCATCAACAGTTTCGGGCTTTGTTACCGACGAAAACAATTTACCTGTATTAGGCGCAACGGTTACTGCCGGCACAGCCACAGTTAGTACAGATAAATACGGCTATTTTGAATTTAAAAATATTCAAGTAGTAAAAAATGCAGCAGTAGTTACCGTTACAAAAAACGGTTACTTTAAAGGTATTAAAACCTATATCGCTACAGATAATAAAGCCTCATTTGTACGCATCAAACTTATTCCTAAAACAACATCCGGTACAGTAAGTGCTGCTTCAGGCGGTTCGGTAACCTTGCCCAATGGCATGAAAATTACTTTGCCGGCTAATGGTGTTGTAAATACAGCTACAAACACCGCTTATACCGGAACTGTAAATGTTGCTGCATTTTGGATTAGTCCTACCGCCACGGATTTAAACCTCATCATGCCAGGCGATCTTAGAGGCTTAAATACTTCCGGTGCTATGCAAACCCTAACTACATATGGTATGGCTGCGGTTGAATTAACTGGTACTGGAGGCGAAATATTACAAATTACCACCGGTAAAAAAGCAGGCTTAACCATGCCAATTCCATCGGCCATTTTAGGCACTGCACCTGCTACCATTCCTTTATGGCATTTTGACGAAGCAAAAGGACTTTGGGCACAAGAAGGATCAGCTACCAAAACC
The DNA here is from genome assembly GCA_049314655.1 of Ferruginibacter sp. Classification (GTDB taxonomy): domain Bacteria; phylum Bacteroidota; class Bacteroidia; order Chitinophagales; family Chitinophagaceae; genus Ferruginibacter. The sequence goes on from JBMOEQ010000212.1 coordinate 1,683, forward strand.
GGCACTAATTACGAAGGTGAGGTAAGTCATTTCTCTTTCTGGAATTGCGATGTGCCTGCAAATTTTGTTCAATTCAATTGCACTGTAAACAGTAATGACGGTGCACCAATTAGAATGGCAATGGTAAAAATAAGTGAAGTAAGCAACCCTTACAATGCCCGTTATGGATATACCGATAGCTTAGGTTATGTTGCAGGAGCCATACCCAATAACGCCAACTTATTAATTGAGGTTTTTGCTAATGATGGTTGTAATACAGCTTCGTTCAATCAAACCTTTTCTACTACTACAACCAATATAAATTTTGGCATAATTACTCTTCCGGCAACTACTACAGCAATATTAAGTGGTTCGGTAGTGGATTGTGGTGGATTACCGGTAAGCAATGGTTATATCATTTTAAATAAAAACGGTATTGTTTATCGCTATCCTTTAACCGCAACAGGTACATTCAATTTTACCACGCCATTATGTTCGGGCGCTACAACCGGCATTATCATTGCCGAAGATTTAACCGGAGCGCAACAAAGTGCACCACAAAACATTACCATAAGTACAGGTAATAACGCACTAGGACAATTATTGGCCTGCGGAATTTCAACAGCACAGTTTATAAATTATTCTATCAATGGAACGAGCTATGCTTTAGTAGCACCAACGGCTAATTTTAGTCAGCAAGTGTATACATTTACAGCAGGAGGAACTATATCAAATAGCATCAATATAATTGGAGGCCCAGCAAACACCCAAAACTTTACGCAAATTAACTTTACGCAAACGGGCATTGCCTTAAATAGTATTCAAACACTTAATAATTTCATTACCCCTCAACTCTCCGATTCTGCACGAATTGTTACCCCAATTTCTGTAAATATTACCGAATATGGTGCAGTTGGTGAGTTCATCAGTGGCAACTTTAGTGGTGCCTTAACCGGTGCTCCTCCAACCAATACAGCCTATAATATTGTATGTAATTTTAGGGTTCGCAGACAGCAATAAATTTATCCATAATCACAATGCCTCCTTTTTTTCAAGGAGGCTTTTTTTATGCCCTTTACAGTTAGTTTCAACCTATACAAATACCTACCTTTGCAAAGCTTAATTTTCAATTTAAAACTTCAATTCTTATGGGCGCAAAAATTACAATGGGCAGCAATGGCAAATTGCAAGTTCCCGATCAACCAATTATTCCTTTTATTATTGGCGATGGTATTGGTCCGGATATTTGGAATGCCAGCGTTCGTGTATTTGATGCCGCAATAGAAAAGGCCTCTGGTGGAAAAAAGAAAATAGAATGGAAAGAAGTTTTAGCCGGACAAAAAGCCTTTGATGAAACCGGTAGTTGGATGCCCGAAGCCACTATGGATGCTTTTAAAGAATATTTAATTTCTATTAAAGGTCCGCTTACAACACCTGTTGGCGGTGGTATTCGCAGCTTAAATGTGGCATTACGTCAAGAATTGGATTTATACGTTTGCTTACGACCTGTTCGTTACTTCGAAGGTGTGCCTTCTCCGATGTGGCAACCCGAAAAAGTAAACATGGTTATTTTTCGCGAAAACACTGAAGATATTTATGCGGGCATTGAATATATGACCGGTACACCCGAAGCTAAAAAACTATTGGATTTTTTAGTGCAAGAAATGGGTGTTAAAAATATTCGCTTCCCCGAAACCACTTCATTAGGTATTAAACCGGTGAGTAAAGATGGCAGCGAAAGATTGATTCGCTCGGCTATTGAATATGCCATCGAACACAAATTACCTTCTGTTACTATTGTTCACAAAGGCAATATCATGAAGTATACCGAAGGCGCTTTTAAAAATTGGGGATACGAATTGGCCGAACGTGAATTTTCGGGAAATGTGTATACCTGGAACCAATGGGAACGCACAAAAAAAGAAAGCGGAGAAGCCGTTGCAAATGAAGAAATGAAAATTTCAGCAATTGGTGGCAAAGTAATTATCAAAGACGCTATTGCCGATAACTTCTTACAACAAGCCTTATTAGCTCCACAAGACTATTCGGTTATTGCAACCCTAAATCTTAATGGCGATTATATTAGCGATGCACTTGCGGCACAAGTTGGCGGCATAGGCATTGCACCCGGCGCAAACATCAACTACTTAACCGGACATGCTGTATTTGAAGCCACACACGGCACTGCCCCACGTTTTGCCAATACCAATACCATGAACCCCTCTTCCGTAATTTTAAGCGGGGTTATGATGTTGGAATATATGGGTTGGAGAGATGCTGCCGAACTCATCACTAACGCAGTAGGTAAAACTATTCGTAACAAAACTGTAACCATCGATTTCTACAATTTAATGAAAGAAGGCACATTGTTGAAAACGAGCGAATATGGAGATGAATTGATAAAACATTTGTAAGTTAGCGGTATGCGAATGGTGGGTTGATGAAGGTTTAGAAGTTTAGTAGTTTAGTGGTTTAGTGCAGAGATTTTATATTCTTTGCAACTTTATAAACTTTGTAATCCTTATATACTTCATCAAGATGAACATTGGATGAACCATTGTTGAATTGTAGGTTAATTGTTGTTTAGTAGTTGAGGGGTTTAGGGTTTAGTTGAATTTCATATCCGAGATGAGAATTCTCATTTAGAATCCAACATTTAAAATTCAACATTAAACAAAACTATGCGTCTTGATCAACTTTGCTTCTTTGCGTGAAAATAGTTTAGGGTTTAGTATAGAAACTATATAATCTTACCACTATATAAACTCATTTCCTGCTTACGCATTTAACATCCAACATTTAACATCCAACATTAAATGAAGTTTTGCGTGAAATATTCAACATCAATAAAATTCAAGCTCAAAAACATTCCCTTCTTTTGCTTAAATTTGTTGCCATTCAAAAAATCACCACATGAGTAAAATAAAAGTAGCCAATCCGGTAGTAGAACTGGATGGAGATGAAATGACCCGGATCATCTGGAAATTCATCAAAGACAAATTAATTCTTCCTTATTTGGAAGTAGATATTAAATATTATGATTTAGGGATGGAACACCGCGATGCTACCAACGATCAGGTTACCATTGATTCGGCAAATGCTATTAAACAATACGGCGTAGGTATTAAATGCGCTACCATTACTCCGGATGAAGCCCGTGTAAAAGAATTCAACCTTAAACAAATGTGGAAAAGTCCTAACGGCACTATCCGCAATATCCTTGATGGCACTGTATTTCGCGAGCCCATCGTGATGCAAAATGTACCTCGTTTGGTAACCAATTGGACGGCACCTATCATTGTTGGCCGTCATGCATTTGGCGATCAATATCGTGCTACAGACACCGTAATTAAAGGAAAAGGCAAATTAACCATGACGTTTACACCCGAAGAAGGTGGCGAACCTCAAACCTTTGAAGTATACAATTATAAAGGCGATGGCGTTGCACTTTGTATGTACAATACCGACGAAAGTATCATTGGTTTTGCTCGCAGTTGCTTCAACATGGCATTGGCTAAAAAATGGCCTTTGTATTTATCTACCAAAAACACCATCTTAAAAAAATACGATGGCCGCTTTAAAGATATTTTCGAAGATATTTATCAAAACGAATTTAAAGCTGCATATGAAGCTGCCGGCATTACTTACGAACATCGTTTAATTGATGATATGGTAGCCAGCGCATTAAAATGGAATGGCAATTTTGTTTGGGCTTGTAAAAACTACGATGGCGATGTACAAAGCGATACTGTTGCACAAGGTTTTGGTTCATTAGGCTTAATGACTTCAGTTTTGGTAACTCCTGATGGACAAACCCTTGAAGCAGAAGCGGCTCATGGTACCGTAACCCGTCACTATCGCGAGCATCAAAAAGGCAAACCTACTTCTACCAACCCCATTGCATCTATTTTTGCTTGGACACGCGGTTTAGAATTCCGTGGAAAATTAGATGGCAACCAGGAGTTGATTGATTTTTGTCATGCCCTAGAAGCCGTTTGTATTGAAACCGTTGAAAGCGGAAAAATGACCAAAGATTTGGCCGTTTGTATCCATGGTAACAAAGTAAATCATGGCGAACATTATTTGTATACCGAAGAATTCCTCGATGCTATTGATGCCAATTTAAAAACGAAAAGAGGATTATAATAATTA
>JBMOEQ010000213.1:0-5807 GCA_049314655.1 Ferruginibacter sp.
TCAACGGTGATATTGTCGATGGTAACTTTGAATGTTTTTATTTCGTCGGCCATTGTTATAAATCAAAAGTTAATAGTCAAATTGTTTATTGCACATTAAGCAGTTGCCGGTACATAAATTGGATCGGCATAATGTGCCAAACCATAATTTCTTTTCAAGCATTCTTCCGGATTCAATACATGCCATTCAAACTCATCACGGAAATGACGAATAGCCGCAGCTACAGGCCATGCCGCAGCATCACCTAGCGGACAAATAGTATTGCCTTCAATTTTACGTTGAATATCCCACAACAAATCAATGTCTTTCATTTCGCCTTTACCGGCATCTATTTTTTTCAAAATACGTTCCATCCAACCAGTACCTTCTCTACAAGGACTGCATTGTCCGCAACTTTCGTGATGATAAAAACGTGCTAAGGTTAAGGTATTTTTTACAATACACTGATCTTCGTCTAACACAATAAATCCACCACTTCCCATCATACTACCGGTAGCAAAACCGCCGTCGCTTAAACTTTCATAATTCATCAAGCGTTTTTCGCCCTTTGCAGTTGTAAGTAAAAGATTAGCCGGAAGAATAGGAACAGATGAACCTCCGGGAATACAAGCTTTTAATTTTTTGCCGTTTGCAATGCCACCACAATATTCATCACTGTAAATAAATTCTTCTACAGAAATGGTCATGTCAATTTCATATACACCCGGCTTATTGATATTACCGCAAGCAGAAATCAATTTAGTACCGGTACTTTTTCCTACGCCAATTTGAGCATAGGCTTCTCCGCCATCATTGATAATGGGTACTACAGCTGCTATGGATTCTACATTATTTACTACAGTTGGACAATCCCACAAACCCTTTACAGCAGGGAATGGAGGCTTGATACGCGGATTACCACGTTTACCTTCTAAACTTTCTATCAATGCCGTTTCTTCGCCACAGATATAGGCACCACCACCGCGTTGAACAAAGATGTCGCAATTAAATCCAGTGCCTAAAATATTACTACCTAACCAACCATTATCGCGTGCTTCTTGAATAGCATCTTCTAAAATATCAGTAATCCAAGCATACTCGCCGCGGATGTAGATATAACTCACATTACTACCCAAAGCAAAAGAAGATACAATCATCCCTTCTATTAAAAGATGTGGAATAAATTCCATGAGGTAGCGATCCTTAAAAGTTCCGGGTTCGCTTTCATCGGCATTTACCACTAAATAACGTGGAACACCTTCGGGCTTGGCCAAAAAACTCCATTTCAATCCCGTAGGAAACCCTGCACCACCTCTACCCCTTAAACCACTTTTCTTTACTTCTTCTACAATATCGGTAGGTTGTAATTTCAAGGCTTTTTCTACAGAACGGTATCCACCTTCACGGCGATACACTTCGTAGGTGCGAATGCCCGGTACATGTGCTTTTTCTAATAATAGTTTCTTTCCCATCAGTGTATATACTTCAATTAAACAGGATGATCGTTAATGTTAAATCAATTGGCTTTTGCTCTACATTCCTCAATAATAGCATCTACTTTTTCTTTAGTAAGATGCTCTCTATAATGTTTTCCTAATTGCATCATTGGCGCATATCCGCAAGCTCCTAAACATTCCACCGTTTTTAAAGTGAAAAGTCCATCACCAGTTGTTTCGCCTACTTTGATGTTTAATTTTTGTTTGATGTAATCTAAGATATTATCACTTCCACTAATCATACAAGGACCGGTATGGCATACTTCAAAAACATGTTTACCAACCGGTTTTAAATTAAACATGGTATAAAAACTGGCTACTTCATATACTTCTATGGGTTCAATATTTAATATAGAAGCCACATAATCCATTACAGGCGTATCTAACCAACCATCAAATTGCTCTTGAGCCAGGTGTAAAACAGGCAACAAAGCACTCTTCTGCTTACCAGCCGGATAACGGGCAATGATGGTTTGCACTTTGGCCAAATTTGTTTCGTTAAACTGTATCATTTCTAACTTCAAAATTTAAAATTCATTCATAACCTAAACCCCTAAACTTCTAAACCCCTAAACCTCTAAACGCTTTTACGCATCCAACTCTCCTGCAATCAAATTCAAACTACTCATAGTAATGATGGCATCGCTCACCATGCTTCCTTTTATCAATTCGGGATAAGCTTGGTAATAAATAAAACATGGTCGGCGGAAATGCAAACGATACGGAGTTCTTCCGCCATCGCTGATTAAATAAAAACCTAACTCGCCATTTGCTGCTTCAATAGAACTGTACAATTCGCCAGCAGGAATTTCGGTTTCACCCATTACAATTTTAAAATGGTAGATGAGTGCTTCCATTTTAGTGTATACATCTTTCTTTTCGGGAAGATAGTAAGCGGGAGAATCGGCATGATAAATTTCTGCTTCAGCACCTTTAAATTCTTGTACTTTTTTATACGCTTGATTAAGGATGCTTAAGCTTTGCCACATTTCTTGATTGCGTACTAAGAAACGATCATAACAATCGCCTGTTGTACCTACCGGAATGGTGAAATCGAAATCTTCGTAAGAGCTGTAAGGGGTATGTACACGAACATCATAATCTACACCCGCTGCACGTAAGTTTGGTCCGGTGAAACCATAATTCAATGCACGTTCGGCAGCAATAGGCCCACAACCGATGGTACGTTCCATGAAAATTCTATTACGGGTAAATAGATTTTCAAATTCGCGTAAAGCTGCAGGATAGCCATTTTTATTGTCTAGGAATTTTTCGAGTTTCTCAAACGCTGCATTTGTGAAATTCCTTTCAAAACCGCCAATACGCCCAATATTAGTAGTAAGGCGGGAGCCACATATTTCTTCATATATTTCATAGATTAATTCTCTGAATTGCATAACGTATAAAAATCCGGTATACGCACCGCTATCTACCCCAACGATAGAATTACAAATTAAGTGATCCGAAATGCGCGACAATTCCATGATGATGATACGCAAATAATCTACGCGCTTCGGTGTTTCTACGCCCAATAATTTTTCACAAGTAAGGTGCCATCCCATATTATTGAGTGGCGAAGAACAATAATTTAAACGATCGGTGATGGGTGTAATTTGATACAATGGGCGTCTTTCGGCCAATTTTTCAAATGCACGATGAATATAGCCTACGGTTGAAGTGGCTTTCATGATGCGCTCGCCATCGAGTTCTACAATATTTTGGAAAACACCATGTGTTGCAGGGTGCGTAGGACCAAGGTTAAGGGTATTGGTTTGTTTTTCAATACTGCCTTCCGGTAAAATAATATGTTCACTCATAAGTCAACTTCCCTAAGGGATGATTCGTGATTATATGGTTAAGGCCGAAACATTTTATCGGCCAAACATGTCGTCGTCTTTATCTATTCTGGTTTGATCTTCTAAAGGATATTCTTTCCTTAATGGGAAATAATCCATCTCATCTACATTTAAAATGCGGATAAGATTAGGATGGCCCACGAAGTTTACCCCAAAAAAATCATATGTTTCTCTTTCCATAAAATTAGCCGATTGATACAATGCAGTTGCGCTGTATACATCGGGTTCTTGAATGCTTGTAAACACTTTAAAGCGAATACGCACATTGTCTTTTAGATTATGGAGATGATATACAACGGCTAATTCTCCCCCAATATTGGTAGGATAATGTACAGCTTGTAAATCGGTTAAAAATTGAAATCGTAAGGTTTCATCATCGAACAGGAATTGCAAAACTTTTAGATTTAATGCTTTAGGTGCAGTAAAAGTTAGCATGCCATAAGGCGTTTCCCAGCCGGTAAGTTGATCTCCGAATTTTTCGGTTAATCTTTGTTGAATTTGTTCGTTTGTCAGCGACATAAATCGTACTGGCTTTACTACCATTAGCCATTTGCTAATGTGGGTTTATGAAATTGGCTGAAACCGTTCCTTAGAGGATACCGTATTCAGCCATCAAATTTTTATACTGGTCACTTGTTCTTCTACGTAAACTTTCTTGTCCTACCAATTCTTGAATTTTTAAAAACCCATCCAAAATGGCTTCGGGCCGTGGTGGGCAACCGGGCACGTAAACATCTACCGGAATAACCTGATCAATGCCTTGTAATACAGAATAAGTATCAAAAATACCGCCGCTGCTTGCACATGCACCAACAGACAATACCCAACGGGGTTCTGCCATTTGTAAATATACTTGACGTAATACAGGGCCCATCTTTTTTGAAATAGTACCCATTACCATCAATAAATCGCATTGGCGTGGAGAGAAACTCATTCTTTCGGCACCAAAACGTGCAATATCGTAATGACTGGCAGCAGTTGCCATAAATTCAATTCCACAACAAGAAGTGGCAAAAGGCATTGGCCAAATAGAATTTTTACGGGCTAAACCAATTACTTTATCAAATGAAGTAGCCATGAAGCCTTCACCAATAAAACCTTGAGGTGCTTCTACTGATTTTAGTTTGTTATTATATTGTACCGGACGTGACATTTAATTTAGTTTGATGGGTTGAAAACAAATTGTAAGTACTGTAACAACAAGACATACAAAATATTGTTTTAATTATTACTTTCTCAATACGAATTAATCTTCCCAGTTTAAAGCTCCTTTTTTAATGATATAGATAAAGCCGGCTATAAATAAGCCAACAAACATACATACTGCAACAAAACCATGCCATCCTAGTGCTTTAAAATTTACTGCATAAGGATAGAAGAAAATAACCTCCACATCGAACAATACGAATAAAATAGCCACCAAGAAGTATTTAATGGCAACCGGCTGACGGGCATTACCTTTCAATTCAATACCACTTTCAAAATTTTGGAGCTTATCAGCAGTTTGTCTTTTAGGGCCAATAGCATGTGTAATGAGCATAATTGCAGCAATCAATCCTATTGCAAAAAACAGTTGAATTCCAATAGGAAGATAGTTTGCAGCATTATTTAGGTCGGCGGCTTGAAGAATAATGAATTGCATAATGGCAAAAATAAGACAGGGTGAGCAAAAAACAATTTTAGTTTATGCAGAAATGCAAAAACCTGCTCCAAAATGGAACAGGTTTTTAATATTGGGTGTAATTATGATCAATTATTTAGCTCCGGGACCGGCAGGAGCGGTTGCTTTATCACCACTTCCTTTGTTTGATGCTTCTTGTTTTCCGGTAGCATTATTGGCTTTTGGTGCTTGTCCGGGTTTTGCAGGAGCCGAAAAATTCATTGCAGCAATTGTTGTTTTATTTTTGGTGGCTTCTGCATCTGCTGGGTCTACTTCCAAAACTTTATCACAAAAGCTAATCGCAGTTTCTTTGTCTTTCTTAATATTTACATAATACGCTACAAAGTATTTATAGCTTCCTATGAGTTGGTTTTTATACTTTACCTTATCTACCTCACCCACTTGAATGGCTTTTTCAAAAGAACTGTTTGCCAAGCCTTGTTGCATCGTAGAATCTATAGCCCAATTGGCTTTTCCTATCATATAATAGCTAAATGCATCTTCAGGGAATTTTTGTCCGTATAAATTAAATACATCGATAGACGCTTGATATTGACCTGTTCTAAACAAATTATATCCGGCATTATAGAAATCTGTTTTAGAAGCCGATTTTTTAACCGCAATTACTTTATTGTACCAAGTGGCAGCATCAGCAAACTTTTTACTTTTTTCATAATAAGCTGCAATGCTTTTTAAGTAAGTTACTTTATTGGCCTCATCGGGTTCCATAGCAACAGCTTTATCTATATAAGAACCTGCTTGAACATCGTTTCCTGGAAACTTCAGTAAAATAGAAGCATAGGTTGTATAATCGCC
>JBMOEQ010000214.1:0-5773 GCA_049314655.1 Ferruginibacter sp.
CGCTGAGTTATAATTAAACACTCAACAAAACCTCTGCAACTCTGCTACTCTGCGGTTCAATTTATTCACTCTGCGAAACCTCTGCTACTCTGTTACTCTGCGGTTAAATTTTTTCACGCTGCGATTAACAACTGCATCCATGCAGTTTACTTTATTTTAGATAGTCCCTCTAAAACAGAAGCATCATTAGGGCGATTCAATAATGCTTTTTGAAATACAATTTTAGCATCATTATTTCTACCCATATTTAAATAACTCCAGCCCAACATATGGTTGCCATCATAATCGAATGGATATAAGTTTACAATTTTTTCAAAATACTTCGAAGCAGCTTCGTATTTTTTACGATTGTATTGGATGATGCCGGCCCAATAATTAGCGGTATAATTTTGCGCATCAATTTTTAATACATCTTCATATTGTTGCATTACTTTATCCCAACTTTCTAAAACAGATAATGGTTTTACTAAACCCAGTTTTGCTTCTACAGAATAGGGTTTTAAGTTGGTTGCTTTTTGATAATAGCTTTGCGATTGAGTATAGTTTTTATTCGTATAATTCAACCAACCTAATCGAAGATTGATTTCGTAGCTGCTTTCATTATACACTTTAGTTAATGTAGCAATAGCATCGGCATACTTCTTATTATACTCTTGCGTATAACTTTCGGTAAATGCTTTTTGAATAGCTGCTTCATTTTGAGCAGTTACGGTTACACCCATGAAGAGCATAAAAACTGCAAGGGTAATTGATTTTAAAATTTCCATGATAATCCTCCTGTTATTGAATGTTGATTAAATGTGAGTGGTTGTTTATACAATTCTCTTTGTTCAAATGTATAACCTGCTTGAAAGGTTAGACGTTTTCCGGCAACATAAACCGTTGCTCCGGCCTTCATTTTATTTCTATCTATTGCATTATATATATACAAAGCGTCGTTTTCGGCTAGATTACTAAACATCCCCAATGTTGCATTTCCTTCTAACCAAATGCCTTTTAGTACTTTAACCCCTAAAACTTGTTTCAAATTTAAACCGGTTACCGAATTTCTATTTCGAAACATACCGGTGGTAATGCTGTAAAAATTTTTATTACCGGTTGGATAAACTGAAAGTTGTAGATTAATTTGTTGTTGCAATGTATCTGTAACCATTCCTACCACAGCATCTGCTTGAATATCAAAATAGTTGCCATAATACCTTATCCCAGCCATACCCAAATGATTGTTATAGATATAATTATTAAATGGTGTATACAAATAGTGATAAGCCAATTTAAACTGTAATCGCTTATTGAGATTTACGGTTAACTTATTATAATACTCCTTTTGATTAACGGCAATATTGTTATTGTTGGTAACAGCAGATAATAAAGGCTCATCAAGGGTTTGATTAAATAGTGCAAATCCTTGTTCCATATATACATTATTACCCCAACGATTTTTTATATCTAACCGATTATACATTCCATTTTCTCTTACAGTAATATCTGGTATCTTATAACTACTTTCTATACCAACTTCGGAAATTGCAAAGCCTTTCAATTTATTTTGTTCAACAATCGTTTTGTCTAAATTTTTAATTGAACTTCCTGCTAATTCTCCTTGATTGAGGTATACTCTACACAACCATATATAATAATGGGCAGTAGTATTATACGAATCTTTTTTTAGTACAGCTTCGTATTGCTTAATAGCTGCACTATAGTTACCCAACATAAAAGATGCATAACCCATTCGAAGTCTAAGCAAAACAAAATCTTGCCCGTCTCCAATGGCTTCCTTTCCAAATTCGAGCAGCGGTTTCCACTCGGCTTTTTCATACAGTTGATAACTGTACGCATCAACAGATTCGTAACTCGCTGTACTTTGTGCCCAACTGCGCTGCATGCTCAATAAGAGCAACAACACTAATACATATTTTCGGGTTTGCATATTGCCTGAATATTAATTTTATTGCCTTTAATAGTAAATCCTGTCAGTTGTCCTCCTTCAATAAATATAGAACTGTTCATTTTTTTACCTTCCTGATTAAAAAACTTTTCTGCATAACTACTTTCCAATTGAGTGGTTGTATCACCCAACATGCCACCATCCGATACAATTTTACTGGTGTATGCTACTTTTAAGAATATATAAAATGGTGCCACAAAATCTTGCAACCAACGAATAGGACCATTCGATAAAACCTGTAATGGAAAATTATCGGTAATGGTAATACGCTTATCTGCACTCAACATAACTTTGTAAGCAGATAAATAAAAATAATACAACAATGTACGTTTAGGTCCTACATAACTGGTAAAATAAAATGCCGATCCATTATATACAAAATAGGCATAGGCATTTTTAGCAGCACAGTATAAATAACTATGGTTGTTAATATTTGCTTGCACTTCCCAAATTTCATCTTCAAAACCTGCTGCACTAACCGTTTGAATATATCCGGGTTGAAAATTAAAGGCTTTTTGCAAAATGCTGTTGAACGCTATCGGATGTACAAAACTGCCTTCTTTTGGTACCGAAAAACTTTTCAATTGAAATTGATTGGCTTTCCTTTCAATGAAATAATTAAAAGGATACGATACTGTTTTAGAACCAATATAAGGTGTTGATTGAACCTGAAAATGTAAATGCGGTTCCGGTGAACGGCCCGAGTTACCGCATGCAGCAATCACATCTCCCTTTTTTACAAATGCCCCAACTTGTACTTTAATGGAATGTTTTTTTAAATGCGATAATTTGGTATAAAGCTGCTCATTGTGACGGATAACGATAGTATTGCCCCAGTTTTGTGTAGTATTGTTTTGACCGATAGCATTATCTTCAATATGGTCAATTACTTCTTGAACAAAACCATCAGCAGGAGCCAATACCGGCTTATTAAAAGCATAAAAATGTTCAACTAAATTTCCGGGATTAGCATAGGTTTTCATCTCCTCATCTAATACCACAAAATCTATGGCTTTACTCCAATCGCCTTTGTGCGTCATACTGCCTTCGTAACCCTGACTAACCATCCACTCACCCATAACAGGTAAGGATAAGTGAAAATAAAATTCGTTTTGTAATCGCTCTTTTCCGTTGAGATAGCGGTATAAGTTTACTTCCGGACTATAAAATTGTATCGGTGTAAGCATTAATCTTTTAGGATCTGTTCTTAACTGTAATGCTTGAAGAAACAATATCACCACCATACAAAAGGGCAGTGAAAATACAGGCAAGCCAAAATTAAAGGTTATTCTACCTAAACCTACTACCAGTAAATATGCCAATGGAACCGTTACCAAAATCCAAAGAAAAGATCGCAATGATGCAATTAAATAAAATCCGCCTAAGGCCATAGCTACCAACATAAAATTGGTACCCATATTATAGTACGTCATGTTGCCAGCATTATAGCCTCCCATTAAATAATTAAAATAAAGCGCAACGATATAGCCATACACCATCAACACAAATCCTATACGCGAATAAATCAATAATCCAATACTGAGTAAAATGCCACAAGCTACATTTACTTGAAACAATATGCCGCTCATGGAACGAAAGAAACCGGCAATATAAACAGGCAATGGCCAATTTTCGATAGATTGAATAATATTTACCAACTGCTTTCCACCTAAAGCATAGGCTTCATTGTACCAATAAATTAAACGATGGTTTAAGCCCAATGCAGTAAATTCTTTTGAAGCCAAAATGATTACCCATGTACTAAAAATAAATCCCAGCGATAATGCCGGTAATCCTTTTATTCCTAAACGGGCATTAAGCATAACAGAAATCAACAATGCCATCAATGCTCCAATTACCAACAGTACATAAAATGCTGTGCCCGATTCAAAATTGGTTCCAAAGCCCAAACCAAATAAAAGCGGACTATACGTATACAAACCACTTTGAATAAACTGTTTATCGAATCCTAAAACATGGGCACCAACAATACTTACTATTAAAGCAATTAAACCTGTTAATCCGGTATAAGGCACAATAAACGATACCACTAAAATCAAAAACGAAAACAGTTTGTTCTTAGAAAAAAAAAGCATTCCGTAGCTGTTGAGTACAGCTAACAGAAAGCTTTTTAAGGTTGGTATAATTTGCTTTGGCTTCAAAAAAGATTATATCGAAAAAGATTTTAAATGAGTGGGCATTTCTTCTAATTGCTCAATATACTCAATATTTTCGGCGCCACGAATGCGGTGTACACCACCCTTTTCATCTATCATTACCACATTAGGGCGCATTTGAATAAACTGCATCCATTGGGTCATATTATACGCACCCACCCGATGCACCACCACATGATCGCCACGATTGAGTAATGGCAAGTTGATGGTTTGACGAACAATATCAATATTCATACACAGTGGACCATACAATACCATGTCTTCGGTATGGTGGGTAAAATCTTGTGCCGGACTAATTTTATGTTCGTACCAAAATGAAGTAAAGAGAATGTTTACACCAAAATCCATGATCGTTGCACGTCGGCCATCACTTAATCTTTTATTGGCCAATACCGATCCTAATAAATATCCCGCATCATCTATCAACGCCCTTCCGGTTTCTAAAATCAACAAAGGCAATTCATCTGTTTTATAACCATAGGTTAACAATGCAGTTGAAATAGCTTCGGCAAAATCATCAATAGAAGGAATGGTATCGGCTGCAGGCAAATATGCCCCACGTAAATCATTGGCCGTAGGAAACCCGCCACCTAAATCGATATACTGAATGACTGTATTTAATTGCGATTTACAATTTAATGCCAAATCCGATAATTTGTTGGCCGCAATAGCATAGGCATTGGCCGATAACATATATGTACCAATATGACAATGCAATCCGGTTAACCTTAATTTACCTGAAGCCACAATTTTTGTAAGGGCACTCCATGCAGTTCCATTTTCGTAATTGAATCCAAAACGATCCCACATTGGATAAATACCGGTATCCATATTCACTCTAATGGCTACACGAGGTTTTTTATTCATGGCACCGGCAATTTCAATTAACTGATACAATTCATCGAAATGATCTATATGAATTAAAGAATCATTGTCGATGGCCATGCGCAATTCGTCATCTGTTTTTTCGGGACCGTTAAATATGATTTTATTTCCCGGCACGCCATTACCCAATGCTTTGCGGTATTCGAAACCACTTACCACTTCGCCCCAACTGCCTTCTTGATGAAACACATTACAAACCGCATTGATGTAATTGGTTTTGTAACTCCATGCAAACTGTACTTTAGGATAGCGTGTAGTAAATGCCCGTAATGCATTTCTATAGGTTTGGCGAATGGTACGCTCGCTGATTACAAATAATGGAGAACCATATTGTGCTATCAATGATTTTACTGCAACCCCATCAATTTCTTTTACGGGTTGATATTCGGTACGCGTTCCAAATTTATTCATGAGTCCGGCATTCATCTTTACGATTAATGGCCTTTCGTATCTTAACTTTTGCATGTGTAATTATTTTAAAGTAATGACTTTTGATTGAAGGTTTATTGAATTTGAGCTGCAACATTTTGCTACAATTCGCCCATGCCGCCTATTTGTTGAAATTCTTGAACATCGGTTATCAAATCCCAAGAATAACGAATGAATATTTTTCCAACAGTATAATCGGTATAAGCAGGCACATCTTCACCTAAGGCCATACGTGCCAATGCTGCGGGTTGATTTTGTCCGGCGCCGGCCGTTAAATAAATCCATGCCGGAAAACGTGGATTTACTTCCATGATATATGGATACCCCTCGG
>JBMOEQ010000215.1:0-5749 GCA_049314655.1 Ferruginibacter sp.
TCTTTTCATCAATAACAGTGCGCTCTACATTATTTTTTATTTCATTTGCTGCATGTAAAAATGCACGATGCGCAAATACCATCGCTTCCAACAAGGAGTTGCTGGCTAAACGATTGGCACCATGCAATCCGGTAGATGCGCACTCTCCTGCCGCATATAAATTACGGATAGACGTGCGGCCCCATTCATCGGTTTTAATGCCACCACAACTGTAATGCGCAGCCGGAGCAACAGGAATCATGGTGGTTGAAATATCAATACCAATACTCATGCATTTTTCATAAATATTGGGAAAGTGTTCAATGAAACTGGCTTTAGGAATATGTCTGCAATCCAAATAAACATGTTCGGTACCAAAAATTTTCATTTCATTATCAATGGCTCGGGCAACAATATCTCTGGGTGCTAGATCTTTTCTTTCGTCATACTTTTCCATGAAAGCCACTCCATCTTGATTCCGTAAAATTCCACCATCGCCTCTTACCGCTTCTGTAATTAAAAAACTATGCCCACGTACACCCGGTTCAAACAAGGCAGTTGGATGAAATTGGATGAACTCCATATTTTCAATTCTACCTTTTGCACGATACAACATGGCAACTCCATCGCCGGTAGCAATAGCCGGATTGGTAGTGGTACGGTACACTTGCCCATTTCCTCCAGTTGCCAATAAGGTAATAGAAGAAATGATGCGTTCTACTTTATTGGTATTTAAATTGAGTACATATACGCCATAGCATTCAATATCGGGCGTAGATTTTGTAACCAAGTATCCTAAGTGATGCTGCGTGATAAGATCCAATACAAAGCAATGGCTATTTAACTCAATATTAGGCGCTTGTTTTACCGCATCCAATAAGGCTCTTTCCATTTCTTTACCGGTAACATCTTTATGATGCAAAATTCTAAATTCGCTATGCCCGCCCTCTTTTCCAAGTTTATAATCGCCATCTGCGGCCTTATCGAATTGAGCACCCCATTGAATAATTTCACGAATTCTTTCAACTCCTTCTTTCACAACGATAGAAGCAATATGTTCGTTTACCAGCCCATCCCCAGCAATCAATGTATCTTCAATATGTTTTTCAAAACTATCGTTATCCAAATCCATAACACCTGCAATTCCACCTTGTGCATATTTGGTATTGGTTTCATCACTTTGTGTTTTGGTAAGCACGGTGATGGTTTTATCCGGAAACGCTGCGGCCATTTTCAACGCATAGGTTAAACCGGCAATACCACTTCCTATCACTAAAAAATCTGTTTGCATGTGTTGTATGTTTAACGCGTAAAACTGATGTTGCTTTAGACTAACGGCTCTGTCCAAACGCCATTTGATTTTAACAATTGTATCAATTCATCTACAGCAATTTCGCTATCAATATTTTTCTTTACAATTTCTTTGCCTTTGTATAAAGTAATCTTCCCAACTCCACTGCCTACATAACCAAAATCGGCATCGGCCATTTCACCGGGACCATTAACAATACAACCCATAATGGCAATTTTTAAGCCTTTTAGATGATTGGTTACTGAACGAATTTTTGCTGTAGTGGCTTGCAATTCAAAAAGGGTTCTTCCGCAACTTGGACAACTGATATATTCTGTTTTTGAAATTCGGGTTCTAGTTGCTTGCAGAATTGAAAATGCCGTGTTATTGATGAATTGTTCTACCGAATTGCTCGATACATAATTTCTTCCACTAACATTCATTTGCTGTGCATTTTGGTATGCTGTATTGCCCATGCCTAAACAGATGCCATCTCCAAAACCATCTAAAAACAATGCGCCGGTTTCTGTTGCAAAATGAATCAAGTGCTCATCGGGTGTTTGCCAATGGCTATCGGTCATCAATATTACAGGGTTATTAATTTTCCGGTGCATCAATTCAATAAACATTCTTCTAACAGCAGGCATAGCAATTGATGAGGTTGAACTCAAACACAAAACCACGGTAGGGTCATTGGCCAATTCATCTACATACGTAAAGTCGTTGATGGGCGTTTCGTCGCTAAAACAATCGAGCATTACAAAGTTGAGCTGGGTAGATTTTTCGTTACTGTTTACAAAACCATTAGCTTCAAAAATGGGTACATATTTCAATGTATCCTTCGCCAACTTCCAGGCATCAGGATAAACAATAACTTGTAACGTTCCGGGTAATTGAAAATCGAGTATTTGATGTCCGGTAAAAATATAATCGGCCGCTACATCACCAATGAGCCATTTGTCGGTTGTGCTATTATAATTATACCCTACTGCTTGTAAATGCTCGGGGGTAATTTTTTCGATTTTACTTAAATCGGCAATAACAACCGGCACCTGATTTCCACCAATATTTTGCACCGCAAAACTAAATCTACGTTTGTATTCAAATGGCGAATAAGGTAATGTTTCAATGGCTGGAATTGCGAAAGATTGTGCCGCTCGTTGTGTATATCTTTTTACGATATCCATGCAAACTGGAATTTCTAATTCGGGATCTTCGGTTAAGCTTACACGAATTGTATCGCCAATACCATCTTCCAAAAGCGTTCCAATTCCTATCGCCGATTTTATTCTTCCATCCTCTCCATCACCGGCTTCTGTAACACCTAAATGCAAGGGATAACATTCCTCAAATTCTTCCATCATACGTTGCACCAACAAACGATACGCTTGTACCATCACTTGAGGGTTACTGCTTTTCATACTAAGTATGATGCTGTGAAAATCATTGTCGCGTGCAATGCGTAAAAATTCCATAGCACTTTCTACCATTCCAATTGCCGTATCGCCGTACCTGCTCATAATTCTATCACTCAAACTTCCATGATTGGTGCCAATACGCATGGCTGTTCCGGCTTCTTTACAAATCAATACCAAGGGCGTAAAGCGTTCTCTAATACGCTCTATTTCTTCGGCATATTCGGCATCGGTATAATCAATTTGTTCAAATTTCTTCTTATCAACATAATTCCCTGGATTAACCCGTACTTTTTCAATAATGCGTGCTGCTATTTCTGCAGCATTGGGTGTAAAATGTATATCGGCAATTAAAGGCACATCGTAGCCTCGTTTTAATAATTCGGCTTTGATGTTGCGTAAATTTTCGGCTTCATTTTTTGATGGGGCTGTAATACGTACCAATTCTGCACCGGCTTCAATACATTTAATGGTTTGTTCTACCGTTGCATTGGTGTCCATTGTGTCGGTGGTAGTCATGGTTTGCACACGAATGGGATGATTACCCCCTAGCCATAAATTACCAATTTTTACTTCGCGGGTTTTTAACCGTTTATATTGCGTTATAGATTCGCAGTAGAATTGCATAATAGAGAATTTGGAATACTTAACAAAAATGCATCTTAGTTGTTTGTAGATGCATCAAATTGAACTCAATACTTCACTTTATATGAGATGGTTTCGGGTTTTTCCATGATATCGGTAAAAGTATATCTAAACCCAACAGTGCGCTTATCTTCCGAAATGGTTTTCCCAGGCCCCTCAATAAACTGTGCGGCATTGGGCAATACAAAAACAGTTGAATAATGCATGTCTCCCATACTAGAAACAGATTTTTTTAATTCTACTAAGGTTGAATCTAGCTGAACCAATTGTCTAAATTCGGCAAGATTAATGACCGTATTAGAGATTTCGCCGGATTTTGCTTCAAAACGAAATTTATCGCCTGTAGGACTACTATATTTTTTTATTTCGTCGGACATGGCATCGTTCATTTCTTGACCGTTGCCTTCTTCATCATCCTTCATGCCTTGTTGATTTACTTTTTTAAATACAGCAAAAATATGTTCACGTAAATAAGGCAATTGACTGATATGTGTAAATGGGCAACGCATGGTTAAATTCATCAAATTAACCGCTTCATCCATTTCCCATTTTACTTCCATTGAACTGAAAATGGCTTTTTCTTCTTGTGATAATGATAACTGATCAAGCATGTTTTTCAATAAAAATGAAGTGTCTTTCTTTTCCTTTGGTTTATTGGCAACAGAAGAATCGGATGACTTAGCCAAGGCATTGAGCATATCGAACATTTTGCCCATTTCAATTTTAATGGTATAAGTACCCGACTGATCGGCATTGAGTTCTATTCGTTCTTCTGTATCAAGACAGGACGCCAATCCTATTGCCGTAATGAACATAAGTAAAATCCATTTGGACAAAACAGTAAAATTTTTCATTGATTTCAGTTTGTATTGTTAACCGTCCAAAATTACCAATCCTTTTCGGGTTTTTCGGGTGCGGCTGCATTTACCTTGCGAAGTTTGTCTTGCAGGTTCTTTTCTTGTTGTAATAAAGATTTCAATTTTTCCTCAGCTTCTTTTTTTGTCATATTAGAAGGATGAGGTTTAGGCAATTCATTTTGCTTTTTATCTTCTTCTGGTTTTTGTTTTTCTTTCTGTTGTTCGTCTTTTTTGGGATCTTTCTTTCCTTTTTATCTTTTGGTGGATTTTTTTGCTGTTGCTTTTTTTGTTCTTGGATGGCTTTCTGCAAATTAAATCGGGCATTTTCATCCGAAGGATTTAGGCGCAATGCTTGCTTATACGCATCAATACAAGCCTCTAACTGCTTGCCTTGTTGAAAAGCCACACCCTTATTATACCAAGCTGCAGCTTTATCGGTTGTAGAACTAAATTGATTGATAGATTTATCATAAGCATCTACTGCAGCTTTTGTGTCGCCCAAACGAAATTGAGCATTGCCTAAATTGTAATTGACTTTATCACTTTCTTTTTGCTGCGCAGATTGATTGTATTGATCTACAGCAAATTTATAATCGCCCTTATTATAGGCTTCATTTCCTTTAATGGCAAGCTCAACAGGTTTTTGTGAAGAAGCTGATAAAGTAAATAAACTGAAGCATAAAAAAGTTACTATTTGAATTGCATTTTGTTTGCTTTTTTTCATCTTATCGGCAATAAAGATTTCTACAATTAGTAATACCAAAACAAGCGCCAATATCCAATAAAAAAAATATTGAAAATTAAAGGTGCTGTAATCTACTATTGTATGCTTACCCATTTGTTGAAACTGATTGTCTAATGCAGCAGCAGCATTATCAGCAACCGATAACAATTGATACATGCCGTTTCCCTCATTGGCAATTTTTTGCAAAACGGCTTCATTCAATTTAGATACAACGATATTTCCTTCTGCATCTTTCTTTGTTTCACCGGTAGATGCATCCAATATTGTGCCTCCTTCGATAGAACCAACGCCAATAGTATTTACAAGAATACCTTCTTTGGCCATTGCGGCAGCCATTTTTACTGCATTGGCATCATGATCTTCGCCATCGCTTATGAGCACAACCGCTTTATATTTTTTCTCTTTTGGATTAAATGCATGGTAACAAATTTTCAATGCATCTGAAATCACCGTGCCTTGCGTAGGTACTACATCGGGCGTTGCTGCAGACAAATATAATTTTGCCGCACCATGATCGGTAGTTAAAGGCATTTGCAAATATGCTCGGCCGGCAAAAACTACTAAGCCTACTCTATCTTCCGGAATACGATCAAATAATTTAGAGATGAATTGTTTGGCACGCGTTAAACGATCGGGAGTAATATCTTTTGCCAACATACTTTTGCTAACATCTAATGCAATCATTACATCTACCCCATTGCGTTTTACTTCACCGCTTGCGCCAGGTATTCTTGGATTGGCAAGGGCAATGATGGCAAGGGCAAAAGCAACAATAAACAGATAAGATTTTAGGGCGTATTTTGAAGGACTATATCCT
>JBMOEQ010000216.1:0-5687 GCA_049314655.1 Ferruginibacter sp.
AAAAATGCCATCTTAAAAGCATCATTTATGAATTGTTGTGGTTTTTAAAAGGCGATACCAATATTGCTTATCTCAAAGAACATAATGTAAAAATTTGGGACGAGTGGGCTGATGAAAATGGTAATCTGGGTCCTGTTTACGGAAAACAATGGCGCAGTTGGCAAGGTGCCGATGGGGTAGAGGTAGATCAAGTAAAAGACTTAATTCATCAAATAAAAAATAATCCGGATAGCAGGCGCATGATCATTAGTGCATGGAATGTAGCCGATTTGCCTAAGATGAAATTAATGCCATGCCATTGTTTGTTTCAGTTTTATGTGAGTCCGGCTAATGTTGCAAAAGGCGAAACCCGAGGAAAATTATCTTGCCAATTATACCAACGATCGGCGGATGTGTTTTTAGGTGTTCCATTTAATATTGCTTCTTATGCTTTATTAACAATGATGTTGGCGCAAGTATGCGATTTAGATGCAGGCGAATTTGTGCATTCTTTTGGCGATGTACATTTATATAATAATCATTTTGAACAGGCACATTTACAATTGAGTAGAACGCCTTTCCCTTTACCTCAAATGAAAATCAATCCTACAGTAAAGGATATTTTCAATTTTCAATTTGAAGATTTTGAATTGATCAATTATGAATGTCATCCTGCAATAAAAGCACCGGTAGCCGTTTAATTGTATGGGAAGAAAATTGTACAATAGTTTGCTTCCTGTATTCATCTTACAATATTTTTTATGATCGCTTTAATTGTTGCCGCTTCTACCAATAATGCCATCGGACTTAACAATGAGTTACTATGGCACTTGCCCAATGATTTAAAATTTTTTAAAAACACTACATGGGGTTTTCCGGTAATCATGGGTCGCAAAACTTTTGAAGCAGTGAATAAAACATTGCCAGGCAGAGTTAATATTGTAATTACACGCAATCAAGATTGGAGTGCGCCCAATGTTGTAGTTGCTCATGATATTTTCGATGCTATTACAAAAGCTAAATTAGAAAATACCCATCCTATATTTATTATTGGAGGAGGTGAAGTATACCGCCAAAGTATGCCCATTGCCGATAGAATCTACATGACACGTGTACATGCCGATTTGTTAGGGGATGCTTATTTTCCGGAGATAGATACAACACAATGGGAATTGGTTGCTGAAGAAAATTTTCCTGCCGATGAAAAACATGCGTATGCTTATGCTTTTCAAACCTGGGATAAGATTAAATAATTGCCATTGCAGCTTACTATAAACTTTCATTAATCAACATACTTGTGTATAGCGCCTTTCAACTTGCTTTAAAATTTGCCCGATATTATGTTACTGCTGCTAACGGTAAAGGACATGGTATACACTCGCCATTTGTTTTTGAATTTATTGAACGGGTATTAAATGATACTGCAGTTTATCCCGAGTATGCAAACATTGAAGCAGTACGGCAACAACTCTTGCAAAACAATACCGAAATTACCATCGAAGATATGGGCGCAGGGTCGGCAGTAATAGGCAGTAAACAAAGAAAAGTAAAAGCTATTGCTGCTTCGTCTTTGAAGCCCAAAAAATTTGCACAATTATTGTTTAGAATGGTGCAATATTATAAGCCTGCAACAATTTTAGAATTGGGCACATCTTTAGGAGTTACCACTGCTTATTTGGCCAGCGCAAATCGGGCTGCAACTGTGGTAACTGGAGAAGGTTCGGCTGCTATTGCAAATAGGGCTACTCAAAATTTTCAATCATTAGGATTAACCAATATTCATCAAGTATTGGGCAATTTTGATCAAACCTTAGGCGAAATACTACACACTCATCCATCCTTTGATTTTATTTTTATAGATGGCAATCACCGTAAAGCACCAACACTTCGGTATTTTGAACAATTATTGCCACATACCCATGCCAGTACTTTGTTTGTTTTCGATGATATACACTGGAGTGAAGAAATGGAAGCCGCTTGGGCCCAAATTAAAGCACATCCAATGGTTACAGTTTCCATCGATCTGTTTTTTATTGGTATTATAGGCATCAATCCAAATATAAAAGTGAAACAGGACTTTTCAATCCGTTTCTAAAATCGTTATCTTCGTGATATATTCTTTCAGTTATGATAATCGGCGTTTTAAAAGAACCAGTTCCTGAAACCAGAGTGTCCTTGCTCCCCGAACATGTTGTCCTCCTCAAAAAAATGAATGTAGAAGTATGGGTAGAAAAATCTGCCGGCAATACTGCATTTGCTGAAGATGATAAATACATTCAGGTAGGCGCAACAATTTCCGATCGGCAATCTGTGTTACAACAAGCCAATATACTCTTAAGCATTCATCCACTTTCGGTAGAAGAAGCGCAAGGGTTATCTTCAAAAATTCTGTTAGGCATTTATCAGCCTTTGTTTTTTCCTGAAGCAATGCAGGCTTTGGCAAAACAACAGCATACGGTATTTAGTATCGATATGATACCACGTACAACGCGTGCACAAATTATGGATGTATTGAGTAGCCAGGCCAATATCGCCGGATATAAAGCGGTGCTTACAGCTGCAACACAGTACAGTAGATATATACCCATGTTTATGACAGCAGCCGGTAGTATACCTCCTGCCAAAGTGTTGATATTGGGTGCAGGTGTTGCCGGTTTACAAGCCATTGCAACAGCGCGTAGATTAGGTGCTGTTGTAGAAGTATTTGATACCCGCCCGGCAGTGAAAGAAGAAGTAATGAGTTTGGGTGCCAAATTTGTAGAAGTTGAAGGTGCTGCAGATGCTAGTGCCGCCGGTGGATATGCAGTAGAACAAACGGCAGAATTTATGGCAAAGCAAAAACAAAAAATTGCAGAAAGTGTAGCCAAGGCAGATATTGTAATTACTACAGCACAAATACCCGGCAAAAAAGCACCTATATTAATAACCACTACAATGGTAGAAGCCATGCGCACCGGTTCGGTGATTGTAGATTTAGCAGCGGCTACAGGAGGTAATACCGAACTCACTCAAAATAATGCCACTATTGATCATAAGGGTATTTGCATTATTGGTAATTCTGCTTTAGCGGCAACTATGGCCAGCGATGCCAGTAAATTATACGGCAAAAATATTTTCAATTTCATGTCGCTATTCATCAGTAAAGAAGGCACTTTAAATCTCAATTTTGAAGACGATTTAGTAAAAGGAACCTGTATGGTTCATGAAGGAAAATTGGTGAATGAAAGGGTTTCGGCTTTAATTCAATAATCAACGTTGAACGCAATTTTGTTCAACATTAATTTAATGCAATATGCAAACTGTTTTAGAATTTTTCAGCAATAACATGGAGATGATTTATATCGTCATCCTATCGGTTTTTTTGGGAATTGAAGTAATTGGAAGAGTACCTAGTGTACTGCATACACCTTTAATGAGTGGCGCCAATGCCATTCATGGTGTGGTGGTTATTGGGGCAATTATTGTTATGGGTAAGGCCGATTCGGAAAATTATTTGGCATTAGTTCTTGGATTTTTAGCGGTGGTTTTAGGTACTTTAAATGTAGTGGGTGGATTTGTGGTTACAGACAGGATGTTAGAAATGTTTAGTAAGAAAAAAGCAGGCGCAAAAAAAGCGGCCTAGTTGTATATATCAAGTTGCAGTTCTTATCCAATTTAGATTTTTAAGATTTTTTCAATAGTCGTTTTGATTATTGATACTAACAAAATATTTTATGGGTGTACATGTTTTAACCATTTGTTATTTGATTGCATCAGTAACATTTATTATCGGACTAAAAATGCTTTCTCATCCCGAAACAGCCAGAAGGGGTAACCTTATTGCAGCTGCCGGTATGTTCATTGGAATATTAGGTACTATCTTCCTTTTTCAATTTGATGTAGATGGATCATTGCATCATTTAGGTAATTGGCCCCTCATTTTTGGTGGATTAGCCATTGGAACGGTATTGGGATTTGTATCTGCAAAAAAAGTACAAATGACGGCAATGCCCGAGATGGTAAGTTTATTCAATGGAATGGGTGGTGCATGTGCGATGTTAATTTCAATTATCGAATTCAATCATTATCTCCATACAGCAATGCCTAAAGTGGGAATTGCCATTTTCTTAACGGAAGAATTGTCTACCGGATCGGTAATTGTAATCATTGCCGGTTTGGTTATTGGTAGTATCTCTTTTGCAGGAAGTATCATTGCTTGGGGAAAATTAAGAGGGGTAATTAAAGACAAAGTTTTTTCAGGACAACGTATTATTAATGTTGGTTTATTGGTGATATTATTGGCTGCTGTTGTTTATTTCATTGCACGCACGCCGGTAACCAGTGCCGAAGTGGGCGGATATACATTGCCGTTTGCCGATGGAACAGGGTCGGGATGGGCATTAACTTCATCGCATGTTTATTTGTTCTACGGTATTTTGGCCTTAGCTATTTTATATGGTATCTTATTCGTTATGCCAATTGGTGGTGCCGATATGCCTGTTGTAATTTCTTTATTGAATTCATTTACCGGTGTTGCTGCAGCTTGTGGAGGTTTTATGTACAACAACCAGGCAATGTTAACCGGAGGTATTTTAGTAGGTGCTGCCGGAACCTTGCTTACCATTTTGATGTGTAAAGCCATGAACCGAAGTTTACTCAATGTAATTTTAGGGGCTTTTGGAGGTAATGCAGCAGTTGCAGGTACAGGTTCAAAAGAACAAGGCACTGTAAAAGAAATAACGTTAAGTGATGCCGCAATGGTGATGAGTTACGCTACCAAAGTAATGATTGTTCCAGGTTATGGATTGGCCGTTGCACAAGCACAACATACTTGTCACGAGTTAGAAAAAATATTAGAAGAAAAAGGCGTTGAAGTAAAATATGCCATTCATCCGGTTGCTGGTCGTATGCCCGGTCACATGAATGTATTGTTGGCTGAAGCCGATGTGCCTTATGAGAAATTATTGGAAATGGAACAAGCCAACGACGAATTCCGTACCTGTGATGTAGTGTTGATTTTAGGGGCTAATGATGTGGTAAATCCGGCTGCTAAAAAAGATCCGGCTTCGCCAATTTATGGCATGCCAATTTTAGAAGTAGAGTTGGCAAAAACCGTAATTGTAAACAAAAGAAGTATGAAGCCGGGATATGCAGGTATTGAAAACGATTTGTTTTATCAACCCAAAACCAGCATGCTTTTTGGCGATGCAAAAAAAGTATTACAAAATTTATGTTCCGAAATTAAATCGGTGTAATCATCAATTTTCGTTTCACAACATAGTAGCTTAAATACGTCCATTGCCTAAAAATTATTGTATTGAATTTACCTTCCGCCTTACTGGATAGTTTAGTGGATGTGCCCGGTTTTAACGCGGATGCATTTATAGCAGTACATCAACAACCAACATCCCGTACCGCCATCCGAATCAATCCGGCAAAGCGGGTAGAAGGTGCATTGTTTCCAAGCATTGCGGCTACAACAATACCCTGGTGTACAATGGGATTCAATTTGGCCGAACGACCCTCTTTTACAATCGATCCTTTATTTCATGCCGGCGCTTATTATGTTCAAGAAGCCAGTAGCATGTTTTTATGTACGGCATTACAACAATCCTGCGATTTATCTCAACCCTTAACGGTATTGGATTTATGTGCAGCGCCTGGCGGAAAATCTACCTTAATTCAATCTTTACTTTCTTCAGAAAGTGTATTAGTAAGTAATGAAGTCA
>JBMOEQ010000217.1:0-5684 GCA_049314655.1 Ferruginibacter sp.
TAAGTGCTTGTAAAGTTTTAAAAGTTGATCCTGGAGAATAGGTTGCACTAACTGCACGATTAAACAATGGATATGCCGGATTTAATAATAATTCGGCAATATGTTTTTTACGCTCAGCGCCTGTAAGCAATTTGGGTTTAAACGACGGACTACTTACCAATGCTAAGATGCCGCCTGTTTTTGGATCTACGGCAACAATAGAACCCAATTTATTTTCCATGAGTTTTTCACCCAATTCTTGCAGTTCGATATCTAATGCCAAATGCATATTATTACCAGCGATTGCGGTGGTATCGTATCGACCGTTTTCTAATCGTTCGGTTAATCTGTTTTTGTTATCACGTTTCCAATACTCAATACCGCGTTGGCCCATCAATACTTTTTCATAGGTTCTTTCCAATCCTGTTTTACCTGCATAGTCTCCAATTTGATATCCTTCATCCTTGTGTCTTTTTAAAAAATTGGTATCAACTTCCGATAAATAACCTAAAATATTTCCGGCAACATCGTAGGGATAACTTCTAACCGGACGTTCTTGTAAATAAAATGCCGGAACAAATTTGTACATGGCTTCGCTTAACCTTGCCATTTTTTCTTCTGAGAGTAATGGATCAAAAATAGATGGTCGGCTTCTTCCATTTTTAATAATGGCTTCTACAATTTTTTTATTGAACTGCGCCGTATCTATGTTAAGAATTTTACATAAAGCAAATGTGTCGATGCCTTTGAGTTTATTGGGCACCAGCATTAAATCGTAAATGGTGGTATTTTGAAGAATGGCTCTACCTTTTCTGTCGTACACAATTCCGCGATCGGGATAAATAACTTTTCTAAACTTACCCTGGTCGTCTGCCATGATTTTATATTTAGAAGAAAACAATTGCAAATTGGCCAATTGCAAAAAGATTACCAGAAATATTCCGGCAAACACCAGTTGTATAACAGTTTTACGGGATTGATTAAAAACAGACATATTCCCTTTTTTGCTGCATGTGCAGTATAATGAAATGAATGATAAATACTCGAATAAAAAATTGTTGTTTAGATGGTATTGGTACGAAATTGTTGTTTACGCGAAAACAATAACTCTGCAATAACAACCAGTGCCATACTGATTAAGGTTGAGAGTAAAGTTTTTACAATAAAGTACCAAAAGTTGCCAAACTGCAACGCTTCTAAAAAAAACAACCAGCCATGGTGAATCAAACTCAACAAACCTACATAAACCATATACGGTAACGAACCACCCATGCTTTTTACTGAAGGCTCCTCGTAGTTGGTATCGGCTCCTTCTTGAGGAATGAGGATACTGATGAGGAAAGGACGAACGTAGGCCATCAATACGCAAGCTGCAGCATGAAAGCCCGGGTTATGCCTAAAACTATCGAGCGTTAAACCCAATGCAAAAGCCAATAGCATTTGGGTAGTTCTACTCAGTTTAAAGGGCATCCACAAAATAAATAAGAAATAGAGATAAGGGGTTACCAAATAATGCAGGTGAATTTTATCCAGTACATATACTTGTACCAAGATGAGTAAAATGAACCTGAATATGTTTTTAACCAATGTAGTCATGCAACTTTCTTATCCGGTATTAATTGTTCAATTTAAGTTTAGCCTTATCCAATAGTTTGTTTATTTCTTCTTTCTCCGAGTTGTCGATGGTATACACATATTGTAGATTGAAGAAATTGGCTGATGATTTCAATTTAATATTATAGTTGTTGGTACTTTTATCCGGAATCACTTCTTCTACTGTTCCAATCATCATGCCATAAGGGAAGGTAGTAGTAAAACCGCTGGTATAAACCGTATCTCCTTTGGCCACTTTAGCACTTTTACGAATATCTGTAAGGGTAAGCAAATTGGGCACTTTACCATCCCAAACAACCTGTCCTGCATCACCCCCCTTTTTCAATTTGGCGCTAATTTTACTGTCTTTATGCAATAAACTCATTACTACAGCATAATTTTCATTCACTTCTGTTACAATGCCAACTACTCCATTTTGAGGATCTACAACACCTTCGTCTTTTTTCATTTGTTGTGCGGCACCTCTGCCTAAAACAATATAATTATTGGGCGCAGTAACTGCATTGAAAATTACTTTTGCATTGCGGTACATCCATTTTCGGCGTAAGCCGGTTGTGTCTATGGCAACAGAATCGGTGTATTGAAAATTAGCGGTATCCGTTTTAGTGAAATTGCCGGCCATCATATTACGCAGGCGCTCATTATCTTTTACGAGTTGCTCGTTGGTTTTTTTGAGGTTCAAATAGTAGTCAACCTTGTTGAACTGGGTATTTACTTTTCCGGTAATATTATTCATTACCCCGGTTGCCACCGATTCGTGGTACTTATTGTAATGTACAACCAAAAAGATACTGCATACCTGCAAAAACAGGAAGAACAGGAAATTAAAATAACGGCGAATGAACAGAAAAACGTTACGCACCTAAAGTTTGATTTATAGAGCCAGAGTGTTGTACAGCAGGTTATGCAATACAACTGAATTTTAACGCATCACAAACGGATATCGATCGTAATTTTTCAATGCAATACCTGTTCCACGAACAACACTTTTCAGTGGATCATCGGCTACATGCACTGGAAGTTTAATTTTTGCAGCGATACGTTTGTCTAACCCACGAAGCAATGCTCCACCACCGGTGATATATAAACCACGGCGATAAATATCTGCAGCCAATTCGGGAGGTGTAGTTTCTAAAGCTTTTAAAATAGCTTCTTCAATTTTGAAAATGCTTTTGTCTAATGCTTCGGCTACTTCCTGATAACTTACCATTACTTGTTTGGGAATACCTGTAACTAAATCTCTACCGTTTACAGGGATATCATCCGGCGGGTTATCGAGGTCTTTCATCGCTGCACCCACTTGAATTTTAATTTGTTCGGCGGTACGCTCTCCAATTAACAAACTATGATAACGGCGAAGGGCTTCCATAATATCAGCCGTAAATTCATCACCTGCAATGCGAATACTTTGATCGCAAACGATACCGGCAAGGGCAATCACCGTAATGCCGGTTGTACCTCCACCAATATCTATAATCATATTACCAACTGGCTCTTCAACATCAATACCTATACCCAAGGCAGCTGCCATTGGCTCATGGATAAGGTAAACTTCTTTTGCACCGGCTTGTTCGGCACTATCTCTAACGGCACGTTTTTCAACCTCGGTTATGCTACTGGGAATACAAATCATCATTCTCCAACTTGGCGCAAACAAGGGTTTTTTAGGGTAGATCATCTTGATCATTTCCCTGATCATCAACTCTGCAGCATTAAAATCTGCAATTACACCATCCTTTAGCGGACGAACGGTACGGATACTTTCGTGGGTTTTTTCATGCATCATCAATGCCTTCTTCCCAACGGCTAAAATATTTTTTGGATTGTTTCTGTCGAGCGCAACAATGGAGGGCTCGTTTACCACAACTTCGTCGTTGAAGATGATAAGGGTATTTGCGGTACCCAAATCCATGGCAATCTCCTGTGTGAAAAAATTAAAAAGACCCATAATTTATATAGAAAAAATCGAATGTTATTGAATAATATAATAGCGGCAAAGTTGGTGGAAATAATTGGAATTAACAACGGGAAACCCTTTATTTTTCAACATTTTACCGATATTTTATGAGTTGGCGTTTTTCGCCATTTTTCTACCCAATCCGGAATGCTAAAAGGCTTAGCAAAACTCAATTGGATAAATTTTCAAAACCAAGCGTAAAAGCATGTTTTTGGGGAGTTGATTTTGAGGCTAAATTCAGTAAAATTCGTACCCGATATCTGCTCTAAATTGTTTGTTGTTGAATTGAATTTTTTGTACGTTTTGGATGGATAAATCCACTGCATTTTTAATTGAATCGGACAAAGAAGTGATGGCAAAAACGCGTCCACCCTTGGTATGTATTTCATTGCCGTTTTGTGTAGTGCCTGCATGAAATACCAATGAGCCGGATATAGTATCTAAACCGTTAACCGGATAGCCATTAACGTAAGTTCCGGGATAACCACCACTTACCAATACTACAGTTGCAGCAGCTTCAGTTGATGTTATGATTTCAATTTCATTTAATCGTTGTTGTGAGGTGGCTAAAAATAATTCCACCAAATCGTTTTCTAAACGAGGTAAAACTACTTCGGTTTCAGGATCACCAAATCTACAGTTGTATTCAATTACAAAAGGACTTCCTTTTACATTAATTAACCCAATGAAAACAATGCCAAAATACACAAGCTTTTCCTCATCTAAACCTTGTATAGTAGGCACTATAACAGTGTCGTGTACTTGCTGCATAAATGCTTTGTCAGCAAAGGGAACCGGACTAACAGCACCCATACCACCTGTATTTAATCCGGTATCGCCAACACCAATTCTTTTATAATCTTTTGCTTCGGGAAGTACCACAAATTCTTTTCCATTGGTAAGCACAAATACACTCAATTCTATGCCTTCTAAAAATGCTTCAACGACCACTTTTTTCCCAGCATCGCCAAATGCCGATTGTTGAATCATTTGATCAAATGCAATCAAAGCTTCTTCCGTTGTTGTACAAATAATTACGCCTTTTCCTGCAGCTAAACCATCGGCCTTAATTACTATCGGTAATGCGTGATTGCGAATGTATAGTTTGCCTGCTTCATAATTATTTATAGTAAACTCTTGATAGGCAGCAGTAGGTATTTGATGGCGTTGCATAAACGCTTTGGCAAAAGCTTTGCTGCCTTCTAATTGAGCAGCGGCTGCAGATGGCCCTATAACATGAATGCTGGATGTTGCCGGATTATTTTTAAAAAAATCATAAATTCCTTTCACTAATGGCTCTTCTGGACCAACTACAACCATTGTAACAGACGATTCAATACAAAAAGATGCCAACGCTTCAAAGTCATGAATAGCAATAGGCACATTTTCTCCATGTTGCTGTGTACCTGGGTTTCCAGGAGCTATAAATAATTTTGAACAATGTACACTTTGCGTAAGTTTCCAAGCTAAAGCATGTTCTCTTCCACCAGAGCCAAGGAGCAATATATTCATGTTGAAATAAATAAAAGATGAAATAATTATTGCTGCGAAAATATTACACCTTAAACTGTTAGCCATATTAATTTTAATCTGTACCAATAATTAGTTCTGCCCTATTTAATAAAGAATTCACTTCTTCGCTCTCGATAATAAAAAAATTTACTACTTTGAGTGATTAAAAAACGATTACTAAAACTATACACTGTATGAACGACCAAGTGAACAATAACCTCAAACATCCAGAAGGACTTTTTGTACTATTCTTTACTGAAATGTGGGAAAGATTTAGTTACTATGGCATGCGCGCCATCTTTACCTTGTATATGACCAAGGCATTGTTAATAGACAAGGGGCCAGCTTCCAATATTTACGGTAGTTATACCGGATTGGTTTACCTCACCCCATTATTAGGCGGTTATATTGCTGATAAATATTGGGGCAATAGAAAATCAATCCTAATTGGAGGATTATTAATGGCAATTGGCCAATTTATGATGTTCTTCAGTGCCTCTAATTATCAAAATGCCAACCTGTCTACGATTTTAATGTGGGTAGGCTTAACTGGTTTAATTATTGGTAATGGATTTTTCAAACCCAATATTTCTACACTCGTTGGACAGCTTTATCCTCGTGG
>JBMOEQ010000218.1:0-5649 GCA_049314655.1 Ferruginibacter sp.
ACCAAATCTTTCTTAGTTAACGCAGCTATTCGTGTTGAAAAATACAGTGATTTTGGTTGGACAACCAATTTCAAATTAGCTTCTCGTTTGAAATTTACCGATAAATTTATTTTACGTGGATCGGTAAGCACAGGATTTAGAGCGCCATCTTTACCACAAATTAACTTCAGCAATACCTTTACCAATGTAGCTGCTGGTGTAATTAGTGAAATCAGATTGGCACCAAACTCTGGGCCTTTAGCTCAAGCGGTTGGTATCCCTGCCTTAAAACAAGAAACTTCTGTAAATACAAGTTTTGGATTTACGGCAAAGCCTATTCGTAATTTAACTTTAACTGTTGATGGTTATACTGTTAACATTAAAGACAGAGTAGTATTAACCGGTTTATTTGATCAATCAGACGATGTTATTGGAACCATTTTGCAAGACCTTAACATAGGTGCTGCACAATTCTTTACCAATGCGGTTAATACAAAAACTTCGGGAGTAGACATCATTGCAACCTATAGCAAAAAATTAGGTAGCGGAACATTGAATACTACTTTCGCTGCTAATTTCAATAAACTTACTATAGATAAAATCAAAACTACTGATGCATTAGCCGGTAAAGAAGATATTTATTATGGTAGAAGAGAGCAATACTTCTTACAAGCATCTGCGCCTCCACGTAAAATGAGTTTAAGTTTCGATTATCGTATTGGCGATTTCAGTACCAATTTGCGTTTCACCAATTTTGGTACAGTTAAATTGATTGATTTTGCTGATCAAGTTGAGTACTTTAATTCAAGAACAACCACTGATCTTTCTTTCTCTTATTTAGTAAACAATAAAGTAAACATTACTTTAGGTGCTGCTAACTTATTAGATGTATATCCTCGTTATCAAGATGCTGGTTTAACCGAAACCGGTACCATGTTTGAAGCTGTTCAAATGGGTATGGGCGGTGCTTTCTTCTTTGGTAAAGTGGGCATTAAATTTTAATCCACCATTGCAGGAATTTTCCTGAATGTACAATAATGAAAAATCCTGGTTGCAAAATCGCAATCAGGATTTTTCTTTTATAGCCAAATCATTTCATCCAATTGAATAAGTAAAATAGTTTTATCAACCCTATTCATTAATTTAGCCTTTAGCCCATAGTACAAACTGTAATGAAATTTTCGCAGAAACATAGTGCTTATTATATTTTAATGGGCTTACTGTGCTTGTATTTTTTCCCTTTCATTATTTACGGTCAACAATCTATTTTACCAGTAGTAGATAATATGGATTGTTTTGATGTTTGGAATAAACTTGTTGCCGAAACTACGCCTGTTTTTGCTGCACCCAATACCATTATTCCGGCATTTATGGGTGGCGTTCCTCGATTTACTTTAGTGAACAGCTACTCCCCTTTTTTCTTTTTAAATGTGTTACTGCCTTCTTTTTATGCGATACTCGTACACATGATACTCATCCATAGTTTGAGTTGTTTTGGCATGTATCAATTGGCCAATAAATACCTTACTAAAGGAAATCAAATAGCAGCAATTATAGCTGCCATAATTTTTGGCTTTCGTTTTCCGGTTTATGCATATGGATTAAGTATTGCATTAATACCGTTTTTGGCAATGAGTTTTATTCGGTTTTATAAAAACCAAACAACATTCAAAGATTGGCTGCTTATTGTTATGTATCCTTTTGCATCAAATTTGCAATCGGTTGGTATTTTTGTTTTAGGCGCATGGATAATGGTAGTGTTTATTTTGATGATCAAAGACAAGCAACTGCATATTCAAATGCTGTATCCTTTATTGGTTTTAATTCCGTTGTATTATTTGAATAATTACCCCACTATTCATAACTTAATTTTTAACGATTATTTTTTCTCGCATCGACACGATTTCAAACAAACCACAACCTCAATTGCTTCAAATCAACCTTTTGAATTATTACAACAAGATTCCATAGAAATTTATTTTGCTTGGATGAAGCGATTCTTGTATGTTATGATTGCATGCTGTATCATTCATATGTATAGAAAAAAATTTAGCGGATTGAAATGGGTTATTGTATTAGGACTCATACTGGTTTTCTTAAAAGGAATACATTTTGTTTTATTACATGAAGATTTTGAAACAATACGACAAAAAGTTTCGTTGTTAAAAATGTTTCATTTCGAAAAAATATTGTTTTGGATATATCCGCTACGAGCTGCATTTATTGCTGTTTTATTGACCTACGTATTTAGCTTATTTAAAAACAAATGGATTGCCTTTGCAAGTTTAAGCATCACCTGTATTACCCTCTTCGTTTTTACTTTGCATTGGAAACCTTTATTGGGTTTACCATGGCAAAAAACCGGACGGCCTTTTTCGAACTTCTATGCTACCGATTTATTTGATACAATTAAAAACACCATCGGCAAACCTAATAACGCCTATCGGGTAGCTTCCTTTGGTATACATCCGGCAGTAGCACAATACAATGGAATGTACACTGTTGATGGTTATTTGAACAATTATCCGCTTCAATACAAACAACAATTTAGAAAAGTAATTGAAACAGATTTAAAATTAATTCATGCGCAAATTGGTTATACCGCTTGGGATTTTGAAACAGTTGGACATAGATGTTATTTACAAAACCTCGCTTACAATAAACAATCAAACTTGCAGTTGCCTGCAGATAAATTAAACCCACTTTCTTCACCACAAACGGTACATTGGAATTTTGATGCGCTGAAAAATTTAGGATGCAATTATATCATTTCTACAGTTGCTTTACAACCCACAACAGAAAATGCAATTCAACTTATTATAACCACTGAAAATAGCATGTACAAATTATTTCTCTATCAACTACTTTAATGAATAAAGAAAATATCTATTATATTTATAGATAAACCTTATGCAAAATATTGTTGAATAAACGTTAACTAAATGTCAATCATTAAATCGCCCATACAATACTATAACAATATTCAATTAGAGTATTTTAGTCAGCGTATAAAAAAAACAATGGTGCCTGTAAACTCTGCCTACGTAAACCGTCAGGTAGATGAGTTGATTGCAGCTTCAGGCATGCGTAGAACCGACCGAATTTTAGATGTGGGTTGTGGGATGGGCAAATACACCCTCAATCTATTAGCAAAAGGATATAAAGTAGAAGGTTTAGATCTTAATCCATTTCTATTACAACAATTACTTCGGTATAACGACAATCGCTTTCCGGTAAAATTACATTTAGCCGATATCATTGAAGCTCCGGAAGAACTCAATGAACAATATGATGTAATCATAGGATTTATGGTACTGCATCACCTACACATTTTACATACTTGTTTTCAATCGATGTATCGTTTACTAAAGCCCGGTGGAAAAATTATTTTCTTAGAGCCCAATCCGCTCAACCCATTGTTTCATGTACAAATTTGGTTTACACCCGGAATGAGTTATGCAGGAGAAAAAGGGTTGAAAGATATGACCAAGAAGAAATTATTTTCCTCACTAGAATTTGCAGGTTTCGCCGGAATGCAAATTCAACGATTTGGCTTGCTTCCTCCGGCATTATATAATAAACCAGTAGGCGGAAAACTGGATCAAGGATTTTCTAAAATAAAACCCCTTTCGCCACTTATGGCATTTCAATTAATATCGGCAACTAAACCCATCGATCAACATGGATAGTTCTGTTGTTTCATATCCCGTTAATGCCCATGCCCAAACCCATCAATTAGAACAACAATCTTTTTGGTACAGGCATAGAAATGCTTTGATTGTAAAAGCACTGAAAATGTACTGCACACCAGGTGCCGAAGTGTATGATTTAGGTGGCGGCAATGGCATTGTATCTTTAGCTATTCAACAACATGGTTATATTCCTCATCTGGTAGAAGCCATGCCGCAAGCTGTAGAAAGGGCAAAAGCAGCGGGTGTTGCACATGTTATGGAATCTACCCTTCAAACCTTTCAGCAAAGGAACTTACCCAATATACTTTTATTAGATGTTGCCGAGCATATTGAAGCAGATGCCGCATTGTTTAAACAGTTGTACGAACAAGCTGCTCCCAATGCAAAAATAATAATTACAGTACCGGCATTTCAACATTTATATACAGGTATTGACCAACAAATTGGGCATTTTAGAAGGTATCGACGATCTGCATTAAATAAAAAATTAGCAGCAGCCGGGTTCAAGATTGTATATTCGAGTTATTATTTTTCTTTACTTTACTTTCCTACATTATTATTTAGGGTAATGCCACATTTGCTAGGCATCAATATTTCCAATAATCCTCAACGAAGATCCAGAGAACACCTAAACCATTTTCCAATACTCAATCGTTTGCTGTTACTTATAGCATCTATTGAAATAGGATTTTTAAAACATAAAATCGGCATTCCTATTGGAACAAGTTGCTTTGTTGTTGCTGAGAAAAAAAATTAAATAATGAAATTTAAGGAAAGTGAATTTGAGTTAATGTTATTTACTACCAATACCGAATTGGCGAAAGAAAGTATAGCTTATGGTATTAATGGCATTTTCATTGATTGGGAAAATAAGGATAAAGATAAACGCCAAGAAGGATTTTCAACTCAAATCAATTACGATTCGCCAGAAGATTTAAAACGCATGCGTACGGCTATTGATGCTACTATTTTATGCAGGCTTAATAAATTTAATCCGGCTTATTCAAGTGATGAAATTAATACAGCCATTGATTTAGGTGCAGATGAGCTTTTATTTCCTATGGTAGAATCTCCGGCTGAAATTGAAGCAGCATTACATATAATTAATGGCCGCATTAAAACAGGCATGCTTATAGAAACAGATCGTGCAGCAACACATGCGGCTTCGTTTGCACATCTACCCTTATCAAGAATTTATATCGGTTTAAATGATTTACACATCAGTAGTAAATCGGCACATATTTTCGATCCGCTTACAGATGGAACCGTTGCCCAAATAAAATCTAATTTCAAACATATTCCAATTGGCGTTGGTGGCATTACCCATCCCCACTCGGGCAATCCGGTACCGGCAACTTTGCTGATGCAACAATATGCTCAATTAAATATGAATTTCAGTTTCCTTCGGCGCTCTTTTTTAAAAGATGTTCAACAGTACGGATTGCAAGAAACCCTTACTGCAATACGAACTTATTTATCGCTATTAGATACGTCTCTTTATACTGCCGATCATATTGCCTCATCTATTAAAGCCTTAACATTAAGTAGTGTACATGCCTAGAACATTACTTTTATTATACCCTGCTTCGCAACAGCATTTAGATGTACTTCAATCTATTGCGCCCGATTGGACGATTGTATCAACAATTGATCGAACAACCGCACAACAATATATTGCTAAAGTTGAAGTTGTAATGGGAAATCATCATTTAACAGAATCGCTTCCCTACAGTAGTTCAACCTTAAAATGGGTACAAACCAATTCTGTAGGAACCGATTATAT
Source organism: Ferruginibacter sp. (assembly GCA_049314655.1). Lineage (GTDB taxonomy): Bacteria > Bacteroidota > Bacteroidia > Chitinophagales > Chitinophagaceae > Ferruginibacter. The sequence continues at coordinate 5,455 of JBMOEQ010000218.1, forward strand.
TTTACAACAATCCGGCAGCCTTTTAAACAATTGCTTATTTACCAATGCAAAAGGAGTATACGACGATGAAATGAGCGAACATGCCATTGCCTTATTGCTGCATTTGCAAAGACAATTACACACCATTAGTATTCAGCAGCAACAACAAATTTGGCTTCGTCCGCATCAAATAGGTACTTTAAAATCGAAAAAAAT
>JBMOEQ010000219.1:0-5647 GCA_049314655.1 Ferruginibacter sp.
TAGTACCATAGCTTAAACGTAAACGCGCTTGAGATACCCAAGTTAACTTCTTCATGAAATTTTCATTATCGATATTCCATGAAGCAATTCCACCGAAGAAATTACCAAACTTATTGTTAGCACCAAAACGAGATGAACCATCGCGAAGAGCAATAAATGAAAAACTATAGCGACTATCGTAAGAATAGTTAATTCTGCTTAACAAACCTACACGCTTAAAGCCGGTGTAAAACTCACCCACAAAATTGGGAGTAGCGGCTGAATTTAAATAAGTAAATTGATATGATGGAAATCCAAGACCTTCAGCATTGATACCGTTTTGGATATCCGAACGGTATTCATAACCTACAACACCATCTAATTTACCTTTTTTACCAACTGCTGTTTTGAAATTTAACAAATGAGTAGTTAATAAATTGGTATTCCAACTGCTTTCAACAGTTCCACGTCCTTGTACAGCAAAACCATCGTTGGTACGTGGATCGCGATAACGACGACCTTGTATTAAACGATAATCTAAACTCATTGAACCACGGTACGATAACCATTTATTAATCTTATAATCTAAACTGAACGATCCTACCAATTGATTCGTGCGTTGATTACCACTATTGAAATCATTTACCGCAACAATGTTTTGGTTAAGAATACCGGCTAATGCACTACTAGGCAATAAACCGAAATAAGAACCATCAACATTTTTAATACGGTTAACTGGAAGAATTAATGGAGAAGAAAACGCTGGGCTTCCAAGGGCAGAACCATCTGTTGCGAATGGTATACTTTGGTTGAATGTACTTAAGTTAAGTTTTGAAGTAAACATCAACTTTTCGTTGATCTTGTGGGTAAGATCAAAATTCAAACCATACCTTTTAAAATCTACTTTTTTAAATACAGTGGCTTGATTGGTATAGTTTCCACTGATGTAGAAAGTTGTACGATCTGTACCACCCGACATAGAGAAATCTATATTTTGTGTATTACCGGTTTGAAGATTAGCATCTTGCCAATCGTAATTGGGTAAAGCATTTAATAAAGAATCTACTTGTGATTGATTATATCCACCTGTTACTGCACCATAAGTTAAACCTGTAGCATTCGACAATTCGCCCAATGCCCAACGTTGAGATTCTAAGAAAGGATAAGGAGCACCGGCCAAACGTGAATGGGGAGAATATCGATTAAAATCGGCTTCTGCACGCGCATTAACATATTCGCGGGAATTTAACATATCAAATTTTTTCAAAGCGTTAGTAACGCCATTTGATACATTGAAAACAAATTTTGTTTTACCACCTTTACCTTTTTTAGTGGTAATTAATACCACACCATTTGCCGCTTGAGCACCATAAATAGCACTACTAGCCGCATCTTTTAAGATATCGATAGATTCAATATCATTAGGATTTAAAAACGCTAATGGGTTGTTTTGTGTAAAACTACCATCAACACGGTTATTAAATTGAACCCCATCTACAATGTATAAAGGTTGAACACCAGTTAAGAAAGATGCAGCACCACGGATACGTACATTAATAGCTCCACCCGGAATACCGTTATTGGCTTGTACCAAAACCCCTGCAGCACGACCTTGTAAAGCACGATCTACAGAAACGTTAGGTAAATTGGCAATTTCTTTGCCCTTTACTTGAGCAACAGCACCACCTTCCTCTCTTTTTTTACGGGTTTGATACCCTACTACAACTACTTCATCAATGTTTTTAACATCCTGACTAAGTGTTAAGTTAATAACGCCCGATCCGATAGCAGCATCACGAGTAGCATAACCTACACCAGAAAAGGTAAGTTGCTTTGCTGTTGGAGGAACTAAAATTTTAAAACTACCGGTTTCATCAGTAACCGTTTTTTCACTTGACCCTTTTACTGATACAGTAATTTTTGGAATGGGCGCTCCTTGAGCATCCGTTACTTTACCGGTAACTGACCGGTTTTGCGCCATAGCTCCTGCTGTAAGAAGCAACGCCACAAAGCACGCTAGCAATTTTCTCATAAATGAATTTGAATTTAGATGTTCGATTAACATTCTTGTAACAAAAAAGTTTGTGAAATAACATCAAAAAAATCTATTTGATGCCATTTATCTGATAAATTTTCTTATTTCGACAAAAAATGCCTGAAAAATGAAGGACAACAGCAGAAAATAGAATGCTGCTTGTACTGTTAAATAAATTAACAATAATATCAATCTAAGTCTTTTATCCTTTTGAGGTAGATATTGGCTTTTTATTTAATGTTAGCAATAATACCGGCAGTAAAATTAAATTAGTAAGTGTTGCTACTAATAAAGTAAGAGACGTAAGCCAACCTAAAGCAAATGTGCCTCCAAATTCACTGAAACAAAAAATTACAAATCCGGCAATTAATACCAATGAAGTGTATACAATAGATAGTCCGGTATTTTTAATTGTTGCCCGTACTGTTGCAAAAACGTCATTTTGGTACAAGGGAAGTTCTTGTTTATAATTTACCAAAAAGCGTATAGTAATATCTATTGCAATGCCCAATGCAACACTAAAAACTAAAACTGTAGATGGTTTTAACGGAACGCCGGCCCAGCCCATTACTCCCGCTGTAATAATTAATGGAATAACATTAGGGATTAAGGAACAGAGTAGAATTTTAAAAGAACGGAATAAATACAACATACATAATGCAATCAATAAAAACGCCCAAAAAATACTTTCCTTTAAGCCACTAATGATAAATTTACTCCCTTCTAAAAAGGTTAAACTGGTTCCTGTTAGGGTTACTCTATACTGCGTAGAATCAAAAATCCTATCTGCCTCCTTTTGAATACCATCCAAAACTTTTGGCAATTCTACGGTGCCCACATCCTCCATAGAAACACTTAATCGGGTTCTTTGTCGGGTAGAATCCATAAAAGCCGATAACATTTTAGATAAATTATTCTTCCCATTATCACCGGATGAAGGCCGCAGATAATCTCCAACAAAAGCACCATCAAAGGAGTTGGGTAAAGAATAGTAGGCCGAATCTCCATCATAAAATGCTTGGCGTGCAAATTTTAAGCCTTCTGCCACTGTTAATGGACGATTCATATGTGGATGATGACCAATAAAAAAAGCTAAAGAATCTACCTTTTCCAATACCGCCAATGCACGCATGCCCGAAATACCCTTTTTCTTTTTGGTATCAATTACAATTTCTAAAGGCATTACACCATGAAAATGCTTTTCAAAAAATTTCAAATCCGTATAAATCTGATCTGTTTTTGGTAAATCATCCACAATAAAAGCTACACTTTTCAACTTAAAAATACCAATTGTAGCAAAAATCAATAAAGCGCCGGTAATGCCATACACCATTTTTTGATGCCCTATTACCCAAGCCTCTATACGCAGTAAAAAACTGGTAATCCATCTATTGTTTAAATACTTTACCTGAGCGGGTTTGGGTGCAGGCAAATAACTTAATGCCGCCGGTAATAATATAAATGAAATGAAGAAAATAACCATGATGCTAATGCCCGCAACTATACCAAACTCTTTTAAAATGGCACTTTTTGTGAGGGCAAATACTGCAAACCCAATAGCCGCAGCAATATTGCAAAATAGGGTTACAATGCCCATCTTCCCTACCATATCTACCACCGATTGAATTTTATTGTTATTATGGAGATATGAAGTATGAAATTTATTGATAAAATAAATACAATTGGGAATACCTATAACTACTACCAATGGCGGTGTTAAGGCAGTGAGTAAGGTAATTTTAAAGCCGCATAAATACAATATTCCTACACTCCATATTACGCCCAAAATAACTACCAATAACGACAATAAAGTAGTACTTATAGAGCGGAAGAAAATTAATAAAATCAAAGCACTTAATGCCAATGACCCGATTAAGAAAAAGCGCATTTCATGTTGAATTTTATCGGCCACAACAGTTCTAATTAATGGCAATCCACTAATATGTGCTTTTATTTGCGTTGTTTTTGAAAAAACTTCAACCGCTTGGGTAATTTCATTTACAATACTTGTACGTTTAGGAGAATTGAGCGAATCCTTGTTAATTCTAACTCCCATTAAAAAGGCATTAGATTGGGGATTATACAAAAGTTCCTTATAAAAGGGCAATGCATACAATACCGCTTTGGCACTGTCTAACTCGGCTTGCGAAGCCATGGTTGGTTTAAATATCCTAACCGCATTCAATTTTTCTGTTACAGAATCTTTTTGCAAGTTTATTGCCGAAGGAATACTCAATACATCTTCAACATCACTTACACTTTTTAATTGCTGCTGTAAATTAGAATAGGCATTAAAGTTATTTTGCTCAAAGAGTTGATCGGTTTGAATGCCAATTACAAGTAAATTTCCATCGTCGCCAAATGTATTTCTGAATTCTTTATACGCTACATATTTTGGATTATCGGTAGGTATTGCCCTTGCAAACTCATAGCTTAGTTTTACTTTAGCAGCAAAGAATGCCATTACGCCGGATAACGAAAAAAGCAAAACCAATAAGGGTAAACGATATTTAATTACAAATCTTCCAGTACGTTGCCACATCTTTATTGTATTTCTAATGAAGAATCAAATGCACTGCAAAGAAACTTAATTTATACCGCATCCTCAAAAATGAACCCCCTAATACAGAGTAAATTGTATGTTTAAAACTAAAGGCGCATGACGCATAAAACTAAAGCCATTATTTTACGCACCCTTAAATACGGCGAAACCAGCTTAGTGGTTACCGCATTTACACATTTGTTTGGCGTGCAAACCTATATGGTCAATGGCGTTAGAACCAGTTCCAAAAAAGGATCAAAAGCTGCTCTTTACCAACCTGGTGCTATTTTAAACATGGTAGTGTACCATAGCGAACAAAAGTCGATGCAACGTATCCGAGAAGCCGAATGGGCTTTTTTGTACCAAACCGTATTTAGCGATGTAATTAAAAATAGCATTACATTATACATAGTTGAGTTAATCAACAAATGCCTTAAACAACCCGAACAACACACCGAATTCTTTGATTTTTGTGAAGATGTTTTGCTACATCTCGATGCAACTTCGAACAGCAATACTGCCAATTTACCCCTATTCTTCGCCTTACAAGTACCTCATTTTTTAGGCATCCAATTGCAAGACAATTTTTCAACTACACATACTTACCTCGATTTAAAAGAAGGTTGCTTTGTAGAATCTCAACCTATACACCCTCATTTTTTATCAGCAGAATATGCCGAAACTGTAGCGCTTTTATTAAAAGTAATGCATCCCACCGAACTCATCGCCATCCCACTTCATCACGAAACAAGAAGAAACTTACTCGTTCAACTGGAAGATTATTATCGCCTGCAAATACAAGATTTTGGCAAACTTAAATCCTTGCAAATATTACACGAAGTGCTTGCCCCGTAATAAATGTTGAGTGTTGAATGTTAAATTAGAAAAGCTGAAATGAGCCTATAAAGTTGATAAGTTTATAAAGGCTCTAAACCCTAAACCACTTTAAAAATGTTGAATGTTAAATGTTGAATTTTAAATGGGTAATTTCAATCCCGGAGATTAAACTAGCAATTGTTAACCAAATGCTCAACTATCGTTCATCTACGGTTCAACCGAGTTAATAAAGTCTCTGCACTAAACCCTAAACC
>JBMOEQ010000220.1:0-5637 GCA_049314655.1 Ferruginibacter sp.
GCACAATTAACGAACGATTTCTTAAAAATTAATGGCAATGTTTTTTCAAATACATTAAATGCCACAAACAATCCATGGAACGGTACTATTTCTGATTTTGGTGCGCATGTAACAACAAAAAATCCAAACTACACCAATCAAATGGCTTTGGATATTGATCAATTTTATGTTGGTACAGGATATGGTATCAATCCAAATGCAACTAGTGTAACCCTACAATTTGGAACAGAATCTGATCAATACTTCCCAGGACTTTTCACATTCGTTATTAAAATGAAAGATCCAACAGTTACATTAGACAAATTTGTAACTGATGCAAATAACAACAATCAACCAGAAATTGGTGAAGTGTTGAAATATAAATTAAAAGGAAAAAATATTGGCGGAGGAAATGCCAATCAAATTATTGTTACCGATACTTTACCAAGCACGATGACTTATATCCCGGGCACATTAAAAGTGAATTATTGTCCGGGTGTTACAACAGGAGCAAAATCTGATGCAGCTGCCGACGATCATGGCGAATACATTGTAAATGGCGCCACAAAAACCATTCAATTCCGTTTAGGTAATGGTTCTAATGGAACAACCGGTGGTTGGATTGCTGCAGCAGATTCTTTTGAAGTAGAATTTCAAGTTACTGTTAACAACCCAGGAACAGGTATTGTACCTCCAATCATCAATATTGCTCGTATGAAAGCAAGATCTGATGCAAACATTAATTACACAGATGATGGCTTTGCAATTCTTAACCCACAAGGAGGTCCATTACCAGTTTTATTAAGTTTGTTTAATGCAAGTTTAATAGGTAGCAATTTAGCAAAAGTAAATTGGGCTACATCAATGGAACTTAATAGTGCTCGTTTTGAAGTTGAACGTAGTATTGATGGTCGCAATTTCCGTACTATCGCTACTGTTGCTGCTGCCGGAAACGCTTCATCTACAGTACAGTATGCCATCAATGATGATGTTACTGGAATTAATGAAGCATTGGTTTACTACAGATTGAAGCAAATTGATTTAGATGGTAAAACAGTTGTATCTAAAGTTGTTTCTATTCGTTTAAGAAAAGACATTAAAGATCTTATTGTTTCTCCAAATCCTTTTCATAGCTATATCAATATCAATATAGACTGGTCGAAAAATGAAACCACAATGGTGAAGGTATTTAACATGAGCGGTGCAGAAGTGGTATCTAAAAATGTACAAATGATCAAAGGCAATAACCTCATCAGAATTGATGAATTATCTAATCTTTCAGGTGGTACTTATATGCTACAATTTAATACACCAGAAGGCAGAATGGTGAAAAAAATCACACGTCAATAAGCTCGTTATTTCAATCTATCCATAAAAGGCACTATACCGGGGTAATACCCGGTATTTTTGCGTTTGGGAGATTAATAAACCGCAGAGGAGCAGAGACGCAGAGGTTTCGCAGAGTGAATAAATAGAACTCCGCGTACCTCCGTTAACTCCTTTTCTCTGCGGTAAAAAATAAAAAAACTCCGCTCAAACTCCTTTTCTCTGCGGTAAAAAAACGAAGTGTGTACCTATAAAACTTTACACCAATTCAATCACCGTAATTTCCGGAAGCACCCCTACTCTTCCAGGATATCCGATAAAACCAAAACCCGGATTGACATACAATTTTTGCTTTGCCTTTTCATATAATCCGTCCCATTGTTTATACACATACTGAACTGGGCTCCATTTGAACCCCGGAATATCTACCCCAAATTGCATCCCATGTGTATGTCCGCTTAACATCAAATCAATATCGGAATACTGAGGAATAACTTGGGCTTCCCAATGGCTGGGATCATGACTCATTAAAATTTTAAAAGGATATTTTTCAGCGCCAGGATAGGCCAAATCCATTCTACCATGTTTGGGGAAACGAATTTTAGCACTCCAATTTTCAATTCCAATTAAAGCAATCTTGTCTCCGTTTCTTTCTAACTCAACATGTTCATTCATCAATAAACGCCAACCCATTTCGGCTTGAAGTTTTTTTAAATTTTCTAAATTCTGTTCTTTGGTAACGCCCTGATATGGCCAATAAACATAATCGCCGTAATCATGATTTCCTAATACAGCATACACACCAAGTGGCGCTTTCAACTGATTGAAATGATTTTTAAACTCAGCCATTTCTGTAGCCACATCATTCACTAAATCGCCAGTAAATAAAATTAAATCGGCATTTTCTTTAAGAATCATATCAATGCCATGTTGTACCGCTTTCACATCTGTTAAGCTTCCACTATGGATGTCACTAATATGTACCAAACGCATTCCTTTAAAACCAACTGGTAAATTTTCGAATGACAATTTTATTCGCTTTACTTGATAACGGTATTTATTCCCAAATCCATAAACCAAACTACCAAATAAACCACCACCCATGGCTAATCCTAACCAAGAAAGAAAAACAGAACGGGAGATACCCTCACTGTTCATGGCATCCATTGAAGTTTCTTTGTAAATAAACTTTGCAGTTACCCATTGAATTAAACGACGAATATCATCTATAAGTAAAAATGTAAATGCTGTAAGTTTTGCAAGAAATAATCCAATGATGATTGCAAATAAATAAGAACGTGTTTTTTTGGAAAGAAAACTACTATCTGTATAAACAAAAATTAAAAATCCAATAACCGTTATAATTGTAACCGACCAATATATAGAATAAACGATTGCTTTGGTTTTAGGTGAAGCATTTTGTGCTACTGTTTTAATAGCTTGAAATACATACGTATCCAACAATAACATTACAATTACAAAAATAAATACACCTAAAGGAGTGCGCATGAAAATAGATTTATCTGAAAATAGAAAAAAAGTGAAGCCTCAAAATTAAAGATTCGTTTGTAAACGCCGGTATTAAACCCAAGCGATAAACTCTTCTAATTGTGTAGAAATTGCTTTTAGGGTATTTTCATCAACCAAATTCCCCGCTTCATCCAGTAATTTATCAACTCCCGAAATGGGTAATTTATTGGGATGAACTGTAACTTTCATATGATTTAATACACCGGTTAAATGATCCATACCTCTCAAATTACCTGCCCTACCCGTTGCAACACCAGTTAAAAGTGCTTTCTTATTCCACCAAAGAGCATGCGTTTTTCCGGTATCGAATAAAAGTTTCAATGCACCTGGAAAACTGCCATTATACTCCGGACTAACAAAAATGAACACTTTACATGGAATTATAATTTCATTCTCCAATTTTTCAAAATCGGCATCCCTAGTTAGTAAATTAAGTCCCTCTAAAGAAAGCAAATGTGCATCAATGCCTTTTTGTTGTAATATTTGCTGGTAAGCTTTGGCAACCTTTAAAGTGTTGCTTCCGGCCCTATTTGTACCGGAAATTATGGTATACATAGCCGCTGTTATTTTTAATCTTAACAATGAATTCTCCCCATTGTTCCCATTTTTATGCCGAATGGTTAAATTTGTCATCCTGTCAGGAGGTATATCCTCATTTTATGATGGAATGTACCGTTCAAACTGTACCTTTGAAGCCCTTAAAAAACCGGGTTTGGCAAAAATAGTTCAACCAACAAAAAAGAGGAAACAAGTAATTTATGGCAAGAATAATTGGAATAGCCAATCAAAAAGGCGGTGTTGGTAAAACAACTACAGCAATCAACTTAGCTGCAAGCCTTGCAGTTTTAGAATTTAAAACCTTATTGGTAGATGCCGATCCTCAAGCCAATAGCACTACCGGTGTGGGTTTCGATCTGCACAATATTACACAAAGCTTGTACGATTGTATGGTTAATCAAGCTATTGCAAAAGACATAGTTTTAAAGACAGATATTCCCAATTTAGATTTAATTCCTTCGCATATCGATTTAGTTGGTGCCGAAATTGAGATGATCAATTATCCCAACAGAGAAGGTATTTTAAAGAAAATTTTAGAACCCATTGCAGCCGACTACGATTTCATCATCATCGACTGTTCCCCTTCGCTTGGTTTAATTACTGTAAATGCCTTGGTAGCTTCCAATAGTGTTGCAGTTCCGGTACAAACAGAATTTTTTGCTTTGGAAGGATTAGGCAAACTACTCAATACCATCAAAATTGTTCAAAACAGGTTAAATCCCGATCTTCAAATTGAAGGTATTTTAATGACCATGTACGATGGCCGATTAAGATTATGTAACCAAGTTGTTGCTGAAGTAAGACGACATTTTGAAGATATGGTTTTCAACAGCATTATTCATCGTAATACCCGATTGAGTGAAGCACCAAGTTTTGGGAAACCGGTTATTTTGTATGATGCCGAAAGTAAAGGCGCTGTTAATTACCTCAACTTGGCCAAAGAAATTTTACAAAAAAACAACCTTACCAAAATCAACCAAGCAGATAAAATTATTGAATAAACACCTGTCGTTATCGATGTTAAACGTTTCTATTTTAACAGCTATAATGTTATAAAGTGCTAGATATTATGACTCCTCCAAACAAAAAAGATGCAATAGGAAAAGGTATTAGAAGCCTTCTTCAAAATATAGATGCAGATTTAAAAACTACTTCTGGTTCTTTAAAAACGGATGTAGTAGAAAAAACAACGGCTACAAGTCGTTTGTCATTAGAAGAAATTGAAGTTAATCCCAATCAACCCCGTAAAGATTTTGATGAATTGGCCTTGAGTGAATTGGCCGCTTCCATCAAAATTCATGATATCATACAACCCCTTACCGTTAGCAAAATGGCCAGCGGTAAATATTTGCTTATTGCAGGGGAAAGAAGATTTAGAGCGTCTAAAATTGCCGGACTTAAAGATGTTCCGGTATATATCCGCCAATCAAACGATTCGCAAATTCTTGAACTTTCTTTACTCGAAAACTTACAAAGAGAAAATTTAAACGCCATTGAAATTGCATTAAGTTATAAGCGATTGATGGACGATTTAGATTATACGCAAGAACAAGTTTCCGAAAGAATGGGCAAAGAAAGAAGTACTGTTACCAATTATATTCGCTTACTTAAACTTCCTCCCGATATTCAAGTTGCTGTAAGAACCGGCGTTATATCAATGGGTCATGCACGTGCTTTGATCAATGTAGATGTAGTTGACAAACAATTGTTCATCTTTTCGGAAATCAAAAGCAAAAGTTTATCTGTACGCCAAACCGAAGATTTGGTTAGAAAAATGTACACCGGAGATGTTGTTAAAAAATCGGTAAAACCCGTACTTCCACATGCTTACAAGAAGATAGAAGATAATTTAGCTTCTCAATTCAATACTAAAGTAAAATTGGCGCACAGTAAAAAAGGCTCCGGCTCTATCACTTTTGAATATTATTCATTAGAAGAACTCAACGGATTACTTGAAAAATTGAATGTTAATGTAAGTTAATGCAGCGTATACATTTTATACTTCTTTTGTGGTTATTGTTCTCTGCACAACCCTTGGTTTTTGCCCAAGATTCTATTGCTGTATCAAAAAAATCAAATCCGGTTGTACAAAAAACAAAAGCTGCTTTCAATCCAAGAATTGCTACGATTCGTTCTGCTATTTGTCCGGGCTTAGGACAAATCTATAATAAGAAATATTGGAAACTTCCTTTGGTATATGGCGCATTAGGCACCACTGCAGGTGTTTTTATTTATAATGTAAAA
>JBMOEQ010000221.1:0-5628 GCA_049314655.1 Ferruginibacter sp.
AATATCAAATACTACAGGATAGCCAATATTACGCATGTGATAGAATGCCCTTGGGTCAACGATTAAATCATTGTAACCCATGGTATAACCTCTTTCGGTTAAGATAATTTGATCATTGCCGGCATCTACGCATTTGCCTACCGGATGCTTCATATTTTCAGGCGCTAAAAACTGTCCGTGCTTAATATTAATCACTTTTCCGGTTTTTGCTGCAGCCGTTAATAAGCCCGATTGCATACAGAGATAGGCGGGTATTTGTAACACATCGCATACCTCAGCAACTGGTGCAGCTTGATCGGGATAATGAATATCGGTAAGTAAGGTAAATCCAAACTGCTCTTTAATCTTTGCCAATATCTTCATGCCTTCGGCTAAGCCCGGCCCTTGATAATAACTTAAATTACTGCGGTTATCCTTCAAAAAAGAGGATTTATAAATGATAGGAATATTCAGTTTTGCACTTACCTCTTTTAGTTTTTCAGCAGTTTTCATCATAATAGATTCTGCTTCTATAACACAAGGCCCCGAAATAACAAACAATTGATCATCTCCGCAAGAGATATTGCCTACTTGAACTTTTTTTGCACTCATATTTATAATCTTTTAAATAAATCTTTAATGGTGTTAAGGGTAATTTTTTCTTGCCAATCGGTACCAATAGCATGGTTCCACATATGGTGAAGATTGTAAGATACTTGCGCCATAGCGGTAATTTGCTCATCCGTCCAACCGGCACTTAAATTTTGTGGCAATACCACATTATGCTGCACCAACATTTGTTTCAACTCTCTAACACCTTCGCCATAATAATCTTCTAAATGTTGAAAGGCCACACAGTTTGCATAACAATGTTTGTAATGTAAAATCTTCGATAAGCCATAAGATAATGCATGGCAAATACCTACTTCCGAATAAGTTAAACTTAATCCGCCCATCATGGAAGCTACCATTAATTTATCATCATTTTCGGGCGTTTGTCCGGCACTGTCACCTAAGTAAATCTCTCGGCACAATTTTAAAGATTGTTCTGCATAAGCATGACTAAACGCATTATTCAATCTTCCATTTTCACTTTCAATACAATGGATATAAGTATCCATTCCGGTGTACAACCATTTGTCGGTAGGTACTGAAGCAATTAATTCCGGATCAAGAATTACTTGATTGAAAACCGTCCAATCGCATTTTAATCCTAATTTCTTTTCCGGTCCGGTTAATACAGCTGTCATACTCACTTCTGCTCCTGTACCAGATATAGTTGGAATACCTAAATGATAAATACCCGGTTTTTTAATAAGGTTTAATCCTTGGTATTGTACCGAAGAACCTTCATTGGTAAACATTAATGAAACCGCTTTGGCAATATCCATGATACTTCCACCGCCAATTCCAATAACCCCTGCAGGAATGCCTTTAGAGGTAAGTACTTCATCTCTTAATTGATCTATTTGATCGGTAGTTGGTTCTTCCGGATCTACATCAATTAGTTTAAGTATATCATTGGATTGTATTGGCAAACGCCCCAACAAATCTTTATCGTGAAAATAATGATCCACTACATAGAGGAAAAATCCGGCATTATCATTTCGCCTTGGCTCTAAAATAGATTCCAATGTATCGAGGCTGCCTCTTCCAAAAACAACCTTATCGATATTTTTAAAATTTTTATGCATGGGCGGGTTGTAATGCAGTTTTAATACAGGTTGCAATATTTCCGGCAAGGGCATGAATTTCTTCTTCAGTCCAAGTACAACGTATACCAAAAGAAATCAACCTGCCAATTACTTCTTGCGATTTAGGTAAATGTAAATTAGGATAATCTTGTGGCGCACCTAAAACATGAATAGGCAGTTTCGATGCGGTTTTAAGGTGTACAATATGATCCCATTGATTGATGAAATGGTACATATTAATAAACCAATAGTTGAAACCGCCAACACCTTGTTTATTCAATTCATCTACTACTAATTTAGCCGATTCGGTATCGGGCAGAAATAAATTCATGAAGGTTGCAGAATCTCCGGCAGGATCTACTACTTTACTAAAAGAAACGCCCGGCACTTCGGCCAAAAGCGACATTAATAATTGTTTGTTTTTGTTGTTCAAACGCATCACTTCAGGTACACGTTTGGTTTGCTCTACACCTACTGCAGCATGTAATTCGCTGATGCGATAATTAAACCCGATGATTGGATGTTGTTCCATACCACGGTTATTGCCTTGGTGATCGTGTCCATGATCTGAGTAAGAATCGGCCAACTTATACGTGGCTTCATCATTGGTAACCAAAACACCGCCTTCACCTGCTGTTGCTATTTTAAAGAAGTCGAATGAGTAACAACCCGTTTTACCAAATAAACCTACATAAGTTCCTTTGTGCGATGCGCCAAATGCTTGTCCGGCATCTTCCACTAAAACCAATTTATGTTCGTTTACAATTTCCATGATGGCATCCATATCGGCCATTGCACCACACATGTGTACCAAACAAATGCCTTTAGTTTTTGGCGTAAGCACTTTACGAATGCCTTCAGCACTTAAACAAAGCGTTTCATCAATTTCTGCAAATACAGGTAATGCACCTACAAACAATACCGCTTCTACCGATGCGGCATAAGTAAAAGGTGGAACAATAACTTCATCTCCGGCACCGATACCGGCAGCAGACAATGCCGTTGCAACAGCAGTAGAACCACTGGAAACAGCATGTGCAAATTTTGCTCCGGTAATTTTCTTTACTTCATTTTCAAAATCGCGTGCTTTCCAAATACCGGCACGTTGTTGATCGTGATTGTACCGAAACAGCATTCCGGTTTCCATTACTTCGTTTACCGCTTTTCTTTCTTCGGCACCAAATAATTCATTTCCTGGCATAATTCTATTATTTAAGACTGCAAAAATACAGTTATTCAAGTAAAGAGTAGCCAACCCAATGCTGTAGTTCTCAACGGCGCTACACTTTAAGAAAACCTTGATCTTTTATGTAATGTACAATTCGGTTAGTTGCGCCACCTTGTAAACGTGTAAATTGAAGTAGTTGGGCTTGAATTGTATCGTATTTATTAGCATGAGTAGCTAATTCAACGAATATTTGAGCGCATTCATTGGCATCTTTCACCGAAAAGCAATATCCTTTTTCAACCAATTCAACAGCTTCGTTAAATTTTTTATAAACCGGCCCAATGATAATTGGTAAGCCAAATACAGCCGGTTCCAAAATATTATGAATGCCTCCACGTTGAAATCCACCGCCTACAAATGCCATTTTCCCATAACTGTACAACGTCGACAACATACCGATATTATCAATGATTAAAACACGATGTGGAATTGCTGTTGCAGCTTCTATTGAAGAAAATTTAACGGCATCGGGAAATAATTTTTCTACAGCGGCAATTCTATCTGCACCCAATTCATGTGGCGCAATAATTAATTTCCAATTTGAAGGCAAAGCTGCAAATGCTTGTTGTAATATTTTCTCGTCTTCTAACCAAGTACTACCGGCAACTAAAACCGGCGCTCCATTTACAAATGCATCAATAATTGGCAATGGTTGCAAACTTGACTTAATATCTAATACCCTATCGTATCGTGTATCTCCATTAATTAAAATAGATTCGGTGATACCCAATTTATCTTTTAATAAAGTGGCATCCTTTTGATCTTGCACAAAAATGGCATTAAAAAAAGCTAACATTTTTACATAAAAACCACCATACCATTTAAAGAAAATGAACTCGGGTTTAAATACTGCCGATATCAATAAAACGGGGATATTACGTTGGTGCAATTGCTGTAAATAGTGATGCCAAAATTCGTATTTCACAAAAACCACCAAAGCAGGCTGAATGATATCAATGAAGTCTTGTGCATTTTTTGCTGTATCTCTTGGCAAATAACAAACTACGTCTGCATAGGCATACTCTTTTCGTATTGTATAGCCAGATGGAGAAAAGAAACTCAATACAATGGTATACTGCGGATATTGGTTTTTGAGCGTTTCTATTAAATTTCTTCCTTGCTCAAATTCGCCTAAAGAAGCACAATGCACCCAAATGGAAGGTTTGTTTTCGGGCATTTGAGCTTTTAAATGTTTACGCCAATCTTTTCTGCCTTCAAGCCAAGCTTTTGCTTTTGGGTTAAACCAAGATGCTATCCAAATGCCAGCTTTATATAATAAGATGGATAAATTATGAAGGAATAGCATCATGTAATAGATTTGTTCGTTGCCTTTAAAATTGATGCAAAGATAAGTGCAGGAATAAGGTTCTGTAAAAATAACATGTCCCGCAATTGCGAGACATGAAAAACATTTAGGTAATGATTCAACTACTCTGGTTGAAAGATCACAGGATGAAAATAAAGCGGGTAGATGTGCAAAAAGTTATGCAAAGGAAATTTAATCTAAAAGAAAACAGTATTTATATCGGGTAATTTTATAATTGGATGCGGCAAAATATCTTATTAAAGCTATTGCCCATTTGTAAACTACCAATATCTCAAAGGATTTCTTCTGGCATTGAGAATGTATCTTTTAATATTCATCCAAAAGGCAACAAATAAATACACAATAACCGGAGAGCCCATGGTAAGGAATGAAATGTAGATGAAATATTTTCTAATAGTGGAAGCGGCAATGCCCATGCGTTGGCCAACAAAAGAACATACCCCAAACACATGCCACTCAATAAAATGTTTGAAATTGCTCATACTGCTAAATTAGTTATTAAAAGGTTAATGTTGCAATTATAATAGCAAAAAATTAGACAAATCCTTGAGCTCTTTTCACTAATTTTGCACAAATTCAGATGTTCAGTAAAATCTTGCCAAATATTGTAACTATTTACAAGCTTTTTTGTTCGTTATTCTGAATAAAGTTCCTCGATTTTCTCATTTTCAATATTAAATTATGGCTTTTGACATCGACATGATTAAAAAGGTGTACGCCAACTTCGGTGGTCGTATTGAAGCGGCACGTAAAGTTTTGGGTAAACCTTTAACGCTTACTGAAAAAATATTGTATGCCCACCTCTGGCAAGGAGAAGCGAATACCGCTTTTGAAAGAGGAAATAGCTATGTAGATTTTGCGCCCGACCGTGTTGCGATGCAAGATGCTACAGCACAAATGGCATTGCTTCAGTTTATGCAAAGTGGTCGTTCTAAAGTTGCTGTACCATCTACTGTGCATTGCGATCACTTAATTGAAGCCAAAGTGAACAGCAAAACCGATTTAGATCGTGCTAAAAATGAAAGTAGTGAAGTGTACGATTTCTTAGCATCTGTAAGTAATAAATATGGTATTGGTTTTTGGAAACCAGGTGCAGGTATTATTCACCAAGTAGTATTAGAAAACTACGCTTTCCCTGGTGGAATGATGATTGGTACAGATAGCCATACCGTAAATGCAGGTGGCTTAGGAATGATTGCCATTGGTGTTGGTGGAGCTGATGCGTGTGATGTAATGGCCGGATTACCTTGGGAACTTAAAATGCCTAAATTGATTGGTATTAAATTGACCGGAAAATTAAACGGTTGGACGGCCCCCAAAGATGTTATCTTAAAAGTTGCAGGTATCTTAACCGTAAAAGGCGGTACCGGAGCTGTAGTAGAATATTTTGGCGAAGGTGC
>JBMOEQ010000222.1:0-5626 GCA_049314655.1 Ferruginibacter sp.
CGGTTTTAGAAACGAACCGGTGTGTTTAAATATTCCCATTACTTATACCGATACGTCAACCATCACAGGTGGAGCAACTATTAATCAATGGTCGTGGAATTTAGGAAATGGAACAACACAAACTTTTGCCAATCCTACCACATCATATTCATTATCTGGTAATACGCCGGTAAGTTTAGTGGTAACATCTTCCGATGGATGTGTGTCGGATCCTTTAGTAAAAATGTTTGTATTACAACCCAAGCCTATAGCCGATTTTAATTATAGTGCCCCACTATGTAATAATAAGTTGATTGTTTTCAATAGCACCTCTACTACAGCTGGTAATCCTGCGGCATCAGTAAAATGGCTTTTCCCAGATGGCTCAACTCAAAGCATAATAAATCCTTCGGTTCAATTGCCAGCAGGAAATGCAACAATTGGGTTGTTGGCATATAACGTTGAAGGGTGCAACAGTGATATAACTTCAAAAACATTGGTCATTGAACCTAAGCCTGCTATTGGTATTACTGTTACGGATGCTTGTGCCGATAGTGTGGTACAATTTACCGGAACCAATTTGTCTACTTCAGTAATTACTTCATGGCATTGGAAAATCGACAATACAATTCAAGCTTTTTCAAAAGATACCAGTATCGTTTTTACTACCGGTGGTAGATATTCGGCGCAGTTGTATGCAATATCTCAACAAGGTTGTTTTTCGGATACCCTAAACCAAAGCTTCAATGTTTTTGAAACCAATGCTAATGCAGGGAATGATACAGTAGTAGTATCGGGTGTTCCTTTTCAATTGCATGGATCGGGTGGCGTTTTATATGCATGGACGCCCTCTTTGAATTTAAACGATGCAGCTTTAGCTAATCCTACAGCAACTTTAACCGAAACCACCACATTTACATTAAATGCATATACAGCGGTTGGTTGCAGCACTTATGATACTGTACGGGTTACGGTATTTGGGGTTGCCGATATTTTGGTGCCGAAAGCATTTTCACCTAACAATGATTTAAACAACGAAATATTGCATGCCATTCCTAGAGGTATTGTTAAGTTTAATTATTTTTCTATTTATAATCGTTTAGGACAACAGGTATTTACTACATCTAATCCTGCTAAAGGTTGGGATGGAATGTATAAAGGCAAACCTCAACCTATTGCTACATATGTTTGGGTAGCCTCAGCCGTTGGCTTTAGAGGCAATACAATTGTACGAAAAGGAACCGTAACATTAATACGATAAACTGATTACCAAAGATTTCTCGGGCAACGTTGTCCATCATATTTTTTCTGCAACATATAGCCCAATAAAATTTCGTGCGTTCCTTTACTTACCGTATTTAATTTGGTTGTAGAGTAATCGTACGAGTAAGAAATGGAAAGCGCTCCTAATGTGGTAAATCCTGCCATTGCAGCAAATCCATATTTGCCTCTGTATGTTGCACCCGCCCAAAGAAAATCGCGGAATTGAACTTTAGCATTAAAATCTAATTGCATCGGAACCGGACTAACAAATTTGGCCATTACAGAGGGTATAAGGTTAATGTCTTCGGTAAGCAAAAAACGGTAGCCGGCTGTACCAAAAATATGCGGTACTAATTTGCCATTATTTAAACGCACTAAATTATCGGCATATTCTAATTTTTGAGGCACCAATTGATTGGCAGCTATACCTACAAAATAATTGGAAGAATACAACCATAAACCTGCATTGGCATCTAATCTTGCTTTGCCGATATTGCCTCCTGCAGTAATTGCCGGATCTACTGGGAAATCTATTCCAAAGAAAAGCTTATTGGTGTTTAATGTAAACTGACTAAAACCTAATCCTATACCTGCCGATAAATTTGTTTTTGCATTCAATCCAATATGATAAGCATATGTACCCATTAAGGTAAAGTTTTTGAATGGCCCCGATTGATCTTGTATCATTTGTAATCCTACGCCATGGTGAGGTGCCGATGGACTGTATTCATCCCAATATTCTTCACCTCGTGGATTATCGCCATACATATTTAAAGATGTTGCTGATACCCTTGCGTCTTTTTTTCCAATAGGCCCTTGTACCGAAAGATAAGTGGTAACCGGCGCATCTTGTAAACCTACCCATTGATGCCGATGACTAATTTTAATATCTGTATAATTTTCAATACCCGATAATGCCGGATTGAGTATATATTGATTTAAAATATACTGGGTATAATGTGGTTTTTGTTGTGCATCGCATGGCGTACTTAAAAAGAATATTGCCAATACACTAAAGACGAACAGTTTCATATAATTTTTTTTAACAGTCTGCATTTTCTTAGAATATAGGGTGTTGAAATTATCGAATGATAGATATTGATCCACTAAAAGGTCCTCTGTCATCACCCAACCGAATGATATAAAAATAGGCACCTACCGGCAATGGTTTTCCTTGATAAATTCCATCCCATGCATTCAAGTTGTTATAACCCGATTTTTGGAAAAGCAATTGACCATATCTATTAAATATTTCTACTTGTGCTGTTGGGTAATCTTCAATGTACTTCACAATCCATTTGTCATTAGTACCATCGCCATTTGGTGAAAATACATTGGGTATGATAATATCTCTGAGTACTCTAACTGAAACCAAATCGCTATTGAAACATCCATCAGCAGAGGTAACATTGATGGTATAACTAAAGCTGGATGTTGGTGATACAATTGGCGTAGCACTAGTTGGGTTGGTGATATTAAATGCCGGTGTCCATAATATGGTCACATTATTTCCCGAGGCACTTCCTTGTAAGGTAACCGATTGTCCGGCTAAAATTTGTTGGTCAGGACCAGCATTTGCTGAAGGCAAAGGATTAATAATTACGTTTATTGGTTTGCGTACACTTTCGCAACCTAAAAGCGTTTGTGTTACAAAATATTGAGTTGTACCAACAGTAGCTGATGATGGAATAGGTGCATTAGGATCACCTGTGCCTCCTGTTGCGCTGTTGTACCAAAGTAAATTTGCGCCGGTAGCAGTAAGCTGCGAAGTAATACCGTTTACACAATATCTTACCTGATTTAAAGCTATAGGAGTAGCAGGAATAGGGTTAATTAAAATGTTTGCTGTTCCCGTGCCCGATGGCCTACATCCGTTTGCATTAATGGTATAGGTAACTAAATAACTACCCGGTGTAGACGCAGATGCATTGATTACGCCTGTGTTGGAATTTATCGATAGTCCTGCAGGAGCAGTAAATATTCCGCCGGAAGTAAATGCTGCATCTAAAATAGGGTTTTGGTTTCCTGCATTGGCACAAACCGGTGTAGCATAACTGAATAATGTTACCGGTGTAGAAACAGAATTAATAATAATGTTTGCAGTATTGTTTCCAGCAATCATGCATCCATTTGCCGCAATGGAATAAGTAATCGTATAACTACCCGGTGTAGATGCAGCAATATCAATTATGCCTGTAGTTGGATTGATGGAAAGTCCGGCAGTTGAAGAAAATGTTCCACCGGTTGTAAATCCACCCGATAAAACAGGCGTTTGGTTCGCTGCATTTGAACATACTGGTGATGCATAACTAAATCCGGTAATCGGTGTAATTGTTGGATTTATCGTTATTGAAGCTGTATTGCTGCCCGATAATTGACAACCATTTGCAGCGATATTATAAGTTATCGTATAAGTTCCGGGAGTAGATGTAGCAAGATTGATGGCTCCTGTTGTTGCATTTACAGCAATGCCTGCAAGAGCAGTAAAACTACCACCTGTTGTAAATCCGGCTACTAAAGTTGGAGAAGGATTAGCTGCATTGGCACAAATTGGAGAAGCATAACTAAATCCAGTAACCGGTGTAATAGTAGGATTAATAACAATTGTACTTGTGTTGTTGCCAGCAAGTCTACAGCCCGATGCGGCAACGCTATAAGTTACTAAATAAGTTCCCGGTGTAGACGCACCTAAATTAATAACGCCGGTTCCATTGTTAATAGATAAGCCAGCCGGTGCAGTAAAGCTTCCGCCAGTTGTAAATCCGGCTACTAAAGTTGGAGAAGGATTAGCTGCATTGGAACAGAAAGGAGAAGCATAACTGAAGCCGGTAACCGGTGTAGTGGTTGGGTTAATAGTTATGCTTGCTGAATTGTTGCCCGCTAATTGACAACCCGTTGCTGCAATAGCATAAGTAATTGAATAGGTTCCTGGAGTACTTGAAGCTAAATTAATTACACCAGTAGAAGCATTGATAGAAATGCCAACCGGTGCAGTAAAGTTTCCGCCTGTTGTA
Source organism: Ferruginibacter sp. (assembly GCA_049314655.1). GTDB lineage: Bacteria > Bacteroidota > Bacteroidia > Chitinophagales > Chitinophagaceae > Ferruginibacter. Next base: position 4,257 of record JBMOEQ010000222.1, read on the forward strand.
AATCCGGCAGTTAATGTTGGAATTGGATTTACACCGTTTGCACAAACCGGACTTGTATAACTAAAATTCGTAACCGGTGTAATTGTTGGGTTAATGGTAATTGAAGCTGTATTACTTGCTGCCAATTGACATCCTACAGCTGCAATATTATAAGTAATGGTGTAATTGCCGGGTGTGCTTGTTGCTAAATTGATTACCCCGGTTGTAGCATTAATGGAACAGCCGGCAGGTGCAGTAAATGAACCGCCTGTTGTAAATCCTGCACCAAGTATAGGCGTTGGATTGATGGCGTTTGCGCAAACCGGCGTAGCATAGCTGAATGTAGTTACCGGAGTAGTATTGGCATTAATTACAATTGTTGCATTACTGTTGCCGGCAAGTTGGCATCCCGAAACTGCAACTGCGTAATTCACTGTATAACTACCCGGAGTAGACGTCAATAAATTGATTACGCCAGTTGTTGGATTTATTGATAAACCTGCAGGCGCCGTAAATGAGCCTCCTGTTGTAAATCCGGCAGGTAAAATTGGAGTAGGATTGATGCCATTTGCGCAAACCGGTGTTGCATAACTGAATGTAGTAACCGGCGTTGTATTGGCAGCGATAACAATTGGTGTATTGCTGCTTCCTGCCAATTGACAGCCAATAACCGGAATGGAATAAGTAACTGTATAGCTTCCCGGAGTAGAGGCGGCTAAATTGATGATACCTGTTGTTGCATTTACCGATAATCCTGAAGGTGCTGTAAAGCTACCACCCGAGGTAAAACCTAATGCTAAATTAGGTGTAGGATTAACTCCATTAGCACAAACCGGTGTGGTATAAGTAAAGTTGGTTACCGGTGTGGTATTGGCTGTAATAACAAAGTTGGCAGTATTGTTCCCGGCTAATCTACAGCCACTAGCAGGCACAGTATAATTTACAGTATAACTTCCCGGTGTAGACGCAACAGTATTGATTGCTCCGGTACTACTATTGATAGATAAGCCGGCTGTTGAAGAAAATACTCCACCAGTTGTAAAACCTGCAACTAATGTTGGAGTTTGGTTAGAGCCATTAGCACAAACAGGAGTTGTATAACTGAATCCGGTTACGGCATTGGTATTAGGACTTATAGTGATACTTGTATTGTTATTGGCTGCCAATTGACAACCCGATGTTAACAACACGTACGAAATAGAATAAGTTCCCGGTGTTGAAGCCGCTAAGTTGATAATACCTGTTGTTGCATTAATAGACACGCCAGCCGGTGCAGTAAAACTTCCACCTGTTGTAAACCCTGGAATCAAAATGGGCGTTGGATTTACACCATTAGCGCAAACTGGCGTTGTATAACTGAAAGAAGTAATTGGTGTAGTATTGGGATTGAT
>JBMOEQ010000223.1:0-5606 GCA_049314655.1 Ferruginibacter sp.
ATGATTTTGAACAAAGGAAAATTTAATGGCAAACAAGTGTTAAGTGAACAAGCAGTAAACGCGATGCAATTGAATAGAATAAGTGCAGATACAAAAATCATGGGCACACCCGAAGAGGCAGGTAATTTCACGTATGGCAGTGGACTTTGGGTAATGGATGGAAAAGCCTATTTAGAAAAAAGTAATGAAGTATCTAGTCCGGGATTATTTGGTAGTTTTCCGTGGATTAATAATCAATTAAACTATGCTGGATTTTTATTTACTTTCAACCTAAAAACCAAAGGTAGGCATGAGCGTTATGTTGAATTGATGCAATTGGTAAATCATGCCATTCAACAAAAATAAATTTACAGCTATGTATGAAAATAAAAGACAAAAACTGGCTTCTCAAAAAGTATATTTTCAACGCATTGGTAAGAATGCTATTGCAGGAAGTATCATTATTCTCTTTTGCTTGTATTTGGGTATGATTGGATATAAAATCACCATTCCTGAATTTGATTGGTACGATAGTTTACTCAATGCTTCAATGATATTGAGTGGCATGGGACCTATAATTGACAGCAAAATTGTGCTCACAAAATCGGCAAAAGTATTTGCTTCTGTTTATGCAATTTTTAGTGGCATCATGTTTATAAGTACCATTGGTTTATTGCTAGCTCCTATTGCCCATCGGTTCTTTCATAAATTGCATTTAGAAGATGAGTAAACTTGAAAACCATACAGCTATTGTAAAACAAACAGCACAAGCACTAGGATTTGAATTTTGCGGAATAGCCCGTGCAGTTAAATTAGAGGATGATGCCAGAAGATTAGAACAATGGTTGAATAAAGGCATGCATGGCACCATGCAATACATGGAAAACTATTTTGATTTAAGAATTGATCCCACGAAGTTGGTTCCGGGTGCTAAATCGGTTATAACACTTTTACTCAATTATTACCCAGAAGCACAACAACAAATTGAATCCCCTAAAATTGCTCGTTATGCATTTGGGAAAGATTATCACGATGTAATAAGAGCAAAATTGCATGCATTTATTGCCCAACTAAAATCTTCTATTGGCGATATTGATGGACGAGGTTTTGTAGATAGTGCCCCAGTTTTAGAAAGAACTTGGGCGCAAAAAACCGGATTAGGATGGATTGGCAAAAATGGCAATTTGATCAATAAAAATAGCGGTTCGTATTTTTTTATTGCAACCTTAATAACCGATATTGAATTGTTGTATGATACGCCGCTTGCTAAAGACTATTGCGGTTCTTGCACTAAATGTATTGACCTTTGTCCTACTGATGCTATACTACCCAATAAAGTCATTGACGGCAGTAAATGTATTGCCTATTTTACCATAGAATTGAAAGATGCATTGATTCCCGAAAACATGAAAGGGCAATTTAATCAATGGATGTTTGGTTGCGATGTATGCCAAGAGGTTTGTCCGTGGAATAGGTTTGCTGCACCAACAAAAGAAATTGCATTTCAACCTATACCTGCAGTACTTGACTTTACTGTTAATGAATGGATGGAATTAACAGAGGAAAGTTTTAAAAGAATTTTCAAGGACTCGCCGATTAAGCGCAGTAAATGGACAGGCATCAGAAGAAACCTCCGTTTCATTCAATCTTAATGATGCTTTTCTAAATATTCTTTTAACCCAGCTAATGCTTCATCGTAACCCGGGCCCGAAAGTTTATCTAAAAAAATACCATAAAATTTTTCCCAAGGGTACCATTTTAAATGTGTAGTTGCAATCCAATCTACTTGAATAATAGTTGGGTTATTGGTAGCCGTTAAACGAATTTCACTACTGATATCATTTTCTCCGGGTGTTAAAATTTTGAAGAACACACTTGAATCATTGAATCGTTCAATTTCAATATGCGTTTTTAATCTTTTATATTGAACATCTGCAAATTGAAGTTTTGTAGTATCGGCACTAAAATTAACAATCGTAGAATCGGACTTAAAAACAGGATGCCATTTTTTCCATTGTGTTAAATTAAATACTTCCTGTTTTACCTCGGCAAAACTTGTATTGGTAATAATATTCGTACGTACAGTACGAATATTTGATGGAATTAATAAGGAGAGTAGCCAAACAAAGAAAAACAATCCTAGCAATCCAACTATAAAAGCTTTAATCATTCTCATAACTATAAATTATTCCCATTTAAAAACTTTAATTGCAACGGCATATACAATTACACCCCATAATAATAAAATACCTATTTCTGATTGCACATCCCACAAATGTTGTCCTTCAAAAGCGATACTCCGCATGGCTGTATTTAAGTGCGTTAAAGGCAAAGCTTTTGAAATGGGTTGCAACCATTTGGGAAATGCATCAACAGAAAAAAATGTACCGCCTAATAAAAATTGCGGCAAGGTAATTAAGTTGGCCAATGGTGGTATGGTACTATCATTTTTAGCTATGCCACTTACTATAAAACCTAATCCCATAAAAACCAATAACCCCATGAAACTTAAGGCCATCATTTCTAAAAATGTTATCCATCCATTCACTAAAGTAAAGCCAAACATGAATTTACCCGCAGCAATAATTACTATAGCCGTAAGCATTTGGAATATTATTCGAGATAACCCTTCACCTAAAACGATATATGTTCTATTAATTGGTGTTGCAAAAAAACGCTTTAAAACAAGTGTGTTTCTTAAATTAAAAAACATGAATGCTACTCCAAAAACCCCGGCACTTAACAATGAAAAACCGAGTTGTCCCGGTAAGATAAAATCAATTGTTTTATATGCTCTAACTTCTTCAACATCTTTATTTGGATTAAAAGTAGATACAGCATAAATAGGATTATTGGGATATCTGGCATGACTAATTCCGCCCACAATACTATTAATCACTGGAAGCAGTTGTGGCCATTTATCATTACTGGCACTGGTTGTTTTTAAAGAATATGTATATGCCGGAACCTCTTTCCCAGTTTTAGAAATCGTTAAAACCCCGGCAATTCTTCCTTTAATTAAACTGCTTCTAAGTTCTTCTTGTGTTTTGAATCGTACAATTTTAATACGTGCACTAGATTTGATTGAATCAAAAAATACATTCGAAGTATCGGATTGTGGATCTACTGCAATTTTAAAAACAGGCGCAGTACCATTATTGCCAATAAAGCCAAAAACTAAAATGAATATAAATGGAAAGATAAAACTGAATACCACCGCAGAAGGACTTCTAAAAATTGCCCTTAAACTAGCTTTTGTAATAGCCAACATGGCTTTAACCTGACTATATTGCTTCATTAAATCAAAAATTTGAACGTAAAGCTATTGGAAAAAAAGGAGGAAATTAAAAATAGTGGACAAATGACGTATATTTGTACGACAAATGACGGTTATGAAAAAAAACAGTACATCCACAATGCCACTTCCTAAAAAGCAAAAAATGGAAAAAAATATAGTAAATGAGCCGGAAGTTGCATATATCAAAACGTTAAAGAAAACAACTTTGGCGAGCGAATTTAAATATGCCGATTTCTTAAAAATGTCGGCTAAAATGCCATTTACACAAACAGAATGGTCGGCAATGTTGCACATCAGCGAACGTACATTACAACGGTATGCAAAAAGCAACAGTAAATTTGCATCCATAATTGCAGAGCGCGCTCAATTATTAAACAGATTATTTAAAGAAGCAAAAACCACTTTTGGAAGTGTAGATAAGTTTTATGGTTGGCTTAAACAACAACCTGCCATGTTAGAAGGGCCATTATCGGTGCAACACCTTACCAGTGCAGAAGGTATTGAAAAAATTAAAACACAATTAGGGCGTATTCAACAAGGAATTTTTGCATGATTATATACCGTATCAGTCATCCGCTCTTTAGTAAAGACCTTATGGGTACCGGTGCAAAATTGCATGGCGGCAGATGGAATTCTGTAGGTGTACCAATGTTATATACTGCCGAACATATTTCTTTATCCATTTTAGAAATGTTGGTACACAGTAATTTCTCGGATTATGAAATTGCCTTACACTTAGTACATATTCAAGCACCAGACGCTAGCGCCGTTCAAACTATTCAATTGAACAAATTGAAAAAAAATTGGCCAACAGATTTAAGCTATACACGCTTTATTGGTGATGAATTTATACGATCGAAACAAGCACTACTCCTTAAAGTTCCTTCAGTGATTGTTCCGGAAGAACATAATTTTATCATCAATCCTACTCATCCCGATTTTAAGAAAATTACACTGCTGCAAACCCAATCGTTTAAACCCGACAAAAGACTTTTGCATATATGATTACCCCATTTTATATTTTACTAGGTAGTAATATGGGAAATTCCCAGAAGCAATTGCTAAAAGCCAAGGAACAAATTGAGCAAAAGATTGGAATAATATTAAGATCCTCTTCCATATATGAAACAGCAGCTTGGGGTAATATTAATCAACCCAATTTTTTAAACCAAGTAATAATTGTACAAAGTTCATTGAATGCAGCAGCATGTATGCAGCAATTATTACTTATTGAAAAACAAATGGGGCGAATTAGAACAGTTAAAAATGCACCTCGAGTTATAGATTTAGACATATTGTTTCATGGAAAATCAATCATTGAAAGCGAATTGATTCAACTTCCCCACCCCAGATTAGCAGAACGTCGTTTTGTTTTAATACCCTTAAATGAGCTTTCTCCAAATTTCAAGCACCCGGTTGCCCAAAAATCAATTCACCAATTATTACAATCTTGCACCGATAAACTTGATGTGAAAAAGTTTTAACGAAACCCACCTTTATTCCACTTATTTTGCAGCCGTATTTATGAAGTACAATTTTGTAACCATTGAAGGAAATATTGGTGCCGGCAAAACCACCCTTGCTCATTTATTGAGTAAACATTTTAATGCACGCTTGATTTTAGAGGAATTTGCAGACAATCCATTTTTAGTCAAATTTTACGAAAATCCACAACAATACGCTTTCCCATTAGAATTGTTTTTCATGGCCGAGCGGTATAAACAGCTGAAAGATGTATTACAAACAAAAGATATTTTTCAACATGTAACCATATCAGATTATTTATTTACCAAATGTTTATTGTTTGCAAAAGTAAACTTGTCGGATGAAGAATTTAGGTTGTATCAAAAGTTGTTCGACATTATTAACCCACATATTGTACATCCCGAAATTTTAATTTATTTGCATGCACCAGTTAATAAACTTCAAGAAAATATAAAAAAGAGAAATCGAGTTTATGAACAACATATTCCCAATGATTATCTTTTTAATTTACAAGAAACTTACACGCAATATATCAAACAACATCACGTAAAAACGATTTTTATAGATGCTTCCAACGCCGATTTTTTAGGCAATGAAGCGCACTTAAATGTTATTATTGAAGCTTTAGATAAAGATTATCCGGATGGGCAACATTTTCTTACGCTTCCATAATAGCATCAATAAAACATCAACCCTAAACATTTGAATCAAGCGCTTTCTACTGTCATTAAAATTCCTGAATTTCGAAATTTCATTTTAGGAAGATTCAGTTTCATCATGGGGTTACGCATGATGAGTACACTTGTGGCTTGGTGGATGTACGAACTTACAGGAGATGCATTTT
>JBMOEQ010000224.1:0-5596 GCA_049314655.1 Ferruginibacter sp.
CATCTTCTTCTTGTAATAAAGAAGCGATGGCGGCAGGCACGGTACTTTGTTCGCTAGTAATGGGTTGCAAATCTTCCTCTTCTTCGGTTTCTACTTTTGCGGTAGAAGGCTCGGGTTTGCGCACAATTTTTTTACGATCAGCCGGGGCATCTCTACGAACAGGCTTGGCTTCTTGTTTAGGCTTTTCTTCAACTTCCTGCACTTCAGGTGTGGCAGCTACAGGCGCTTCATCACCTTTTGCTTCGATAGGCTTACGCTTTCGCTTGGGTTTTTCTTCGCCGGAAGCTTTTCCTGCATCTTTTTGTTTATCGAGGATCCTGGTAATCAGGTCGTCTTTTTCTAATTTTTTATAGTTGGGAATGCGATGCTGGTCGGCAATGTCCTGCAACTCCGGAACGAGCATATCGTTCAGCTGTGAAATGTCATACATAGCAATAAGAAAATGAGTTTTTCAAAAACGGCTTCTAAAGACTGAAAAGTAATTGAGAATTATATTGATGGAACGTGAATGTCTGATGCAGTGAATGGTTGGAAAGACTATATCAGCAAAATTCCAATTGCAATTATACAGTGTTTTTTTTAATTAGCACTAAAAAAGCGCACTTAAACTGAAAATTTAGGCAGTTTAAGTGCGAATTGGGAGAAGTTTTTAAATTTTACTCAAAAAATGGCTTATTTATTGAAGATAAATGGCTTTAAACTGCATTTACCGGCGCTTGTCCATTTTCGTATTCATCAATATTTTCGAGGGTTACTTTGGCAATTTGTGTAAGGGCTTCATCGGTAAAAAATCCTTGATGCGAGGTAATGAGCACATTTGGGAAACTCAATAAGCGCATAATGATATCATCTTGAATAATATTTTCCGATAAATCGTTAAAAAACAGTTTTTCTTCCTGTTCGTACACATCTAAACCCAAGTAACCTATTTTACCCGATTTTAATCCTTCAATGGCATCGGGTGTATTGATGAGTCCGCCCCGGCTGGTATTAATTAACATTACGCCTTCTTTCATCATTGCAATGCTTTGGGTATTAACCAAATGTTTGGTTTGTTCGTTTAAAGGGCAATGCAAAGAAATGATATCGCTTTGCGCAAAAAGATCAATGAGCGGAAGGTATTCTACCCCGGTAGCTGCTGTGGGTTGATGTTGAAACAAATCGAAAGCAATTACCCTGCATCCAAGACCTTGCATGATGCCGGCAAAAACTTGTCCTATTTTACCCGTACCCACCACGCCAACCGTTTTTCCATACAAATCGAAACCGGTTAACCGTTCCAACGAAAAGTTACCTTCTCTTACCCTATTATACGCTTTATGTGTTTTTCTGTTAAGGGTAAGAATTAGTGCCAGTGCATGTTCGGCAACTGCGTGTGGCGAATATGCCGGAACCCTTACCACCGTTATATTAGCCGCTTTAGCCGCATCTAAATTTACATTATTAAAACCGGCACAACGCAGGGCAATTAATTGTATGCCCAATTCTTTTAACGAAGCAATAATACCCGAATTGAGTTTATCATTTACAAACACACAAACCGCATTGCAACCTGCAGCAAGGTTTACAGTTTGCTTATTCAGTTGGGCTTCAAAATATACAATTTCGTGGGTAGTAACATAACGATCAAAAAAGGTACGGTCGTAAGTTTTAGTAGAGAAGAATGCGATTTTCATAAAGCGAAATTAGTGCATGGAGGGGAAAGGGGGTGGATATATTATGATTGGGTGCATCAACACTTTACCCTCCACCCCGATTGCTTATCTTTGCCCCATGATGAAAAACACCTTATTGAAAGCAACCGAAGCAGGTGCAGCCGTGTTAAAGCATTTTTTTAACGGCTCTTTTGAAGTTTCCAATAAAGAAGGCGTAAATAACCTGGTTACCGAAGCCGATACCGCTGCCGAAAAAGCCATTTTCGAGGTTATTCAAACGGCCTATCCCAACCATTTTATTTTAAGCGAAGAAGCCGGCGAAAAAATAATGGACAGTACCTACAAATGGATCATCGACCCCATCGATGGTACTGTAAATTTTGCCAACGGTATTCCCATTTGCTGTGTAAGTGTGGGTTTAGAAAAAGATGGCGAAATAATTTTAGGTGCCGTGTACAACCCCATCCTCAACGAATTTTTTGTTGCCGAAAAAGGCAATGGCGCAACACTTAATGGCAAACCCTTACAGGTAAGCCAACAAAATGCAGTTGCCAAAAGTTGTTTGGTAACGGGTTTTCCCTACACGTATCACGAAGAAGCCAATGGCCCTTTGCAAGTTTTTGATCGCTTAATTCGCCGCGGTATTGCGGTACGTCGTTTGGGTAGTGCTGCCATCGATTTATGTTGGATAGCTGCCGGTCGTTTCGATGGCTATTACGAACATAAACTCAACGCTTGGGATAGCGCCGCAGGTTTTTTAATGGTGCAAGAAGCCGGCGGAAAGGTTACCGATTTTAACGGCAACCCCTACTCTATTTATCAACCTCGCTTATTGGCTACCAACGGCATCATTCACGATGAAATGCTACAGGTTATCCATGGCCAAGGCAATTGGAAACAATAACACAAAATATTACCCCATTTACATCAACTTATTTAGCAATTTTTTATGCAAGAAAGAACAGAAATCACTAACCTCGGCGAATTTGGTTTAATCGATCACCTTACGCAAAACAACGAAACCCTTAACGCTTCTACTATTTTAAGCGTGGGCGATGATGCCGCTGTTATTGATCATTTTGGCAAACAAACGGTTATTACTACCGATATGCTTATAGAAGGCATTCACTTCGATTTAATGTACACGCCCCTCAAACACTTAGGCTACAAATCGGTGATTGTAAACCTCAGCGATATTTATGCCATGAACGCTACACCAACTCATATTACGTTGAGCATTGCTTTCAGTAATCGGTTTAGTATAGAGGCATTGGACGAATTTTACGAAGGTGTTTACGCAGCCTGCACCAAATACGGGGTAGATTTAGTAGGCGGTGATACCACTTCTTCGCAAAAAGGATTTGTAATTTCTGTAACGGCCATTGGCGAAGTAACCCCGGATAAATTTGTAAAAAGAAGCACGGCTAAAAAAGGCGATTTGCTTTGTGTAAGCGGATTTTTAGGCGGCGCATTTTTAGGATTAACCATCTTAGAAAGAGAAAAAAAGATTTTTGCCGAAACCGGCGCTCAACCCGATTTAGAAAACCAGGCCTATATCGTTGGCAGATTATTAAAACCCGAAGCACGTTTTGATATGGTGGAATTTTTTGCCGAACAAAATATACTGCCTACATCTATGATTGATGTAAGCGATGGCTTAAGCAGCGAAGCCCTACACCTCAGCAAACAAAGTAACCTGGGTTGTGTTATTTATGAAGATAAAATTCCGGTGTATGAAGATGCACGCCAGTTTGCCTATACATTAGAGTTAGATCCTACGGCATGTGCATTAAGTGGTGGCGAAGATTATGAACTATTGTTTACGGTGGCACAGGAAGATTATGAAAAAATTAAAACGAACGACCAAATTAGCGTTATCGGATACATGACCGAGGCTGAAGAAGGTACCCATATTATTACCCGTGGCGGCAACAAACACGCATTGGTAGCTCAAGGTTGGAACCACATGAAATAAAGGTTAGTTCAACCAATAAATATTTTGAGTAACCGTATGTTTCAATAACTTCAATACAGGTATTTTTAATCGTTCAAATAACTTCCGCAAATTTTGATGAGGCAATATATTTTTTTATTGTTGGCTTTATTGCTACTGCTCCTAACCGGATGCGGGGTGAGTAAAAAATCATATTCGCCCAACAAAAAATTTGCTGCTACCCAACTGCAACAAGATTTTACTTTGCTGCGAAATGTTTTAGAACAAAAACATCCCGGCATTTACTGGTACACCGGCAAGGATAGCATGAATTTTTATTTTGATAGTCTCTATCGCGAAATAAAAGATTCCATGACCGAACTGCAATTTGGCTGGAATGTAATTGCACCAATGACACAAAAATTGCGTTGCGGACATACCAGTTTTTCTATGAGTAATGGTTGGGCCAATTATATCAAAGACAAAACCATACCTTCCTTTCCCTATTTTCTTAAAATTTGGGGCGATACCATGATTGTAACGGGTAGTTATAACCGAAAAGACAGTCTCATAAAAAAAGGTACACAAATAACTGCCATCAACGGTTTGCGTACAAGCGTTCTCACGCAAAAAATGTTTCAATACCTGCCGCAAGATGGCTTTGCAGATAATGTAAACTTTTGCAGAATCAGTAATAATTTCCCCTATTACCACCGCAATATTTTTGGATTGTATAAAACCTATCGCGTAAACTACATCAATGAAAAGGGCGAAGAAAAAACTACGCATGTACCCATGTATATGCCGGTGGTAGACAGTGCAACAAAAGGAAAAAAATCTACTCCAAAATCAACCCTCACAAGGGCCGAAAAAAAACGCGCTTATAGAGCAAAGTTTCGCAGTTTAGCCATAGATACGGCACATCAAACGGCAACGCTTACCCTCAATACGTTTAGTAAAGGCGCCGGACGAAAATTAAAAAGTTTCATCAAACAATCGTTTAAAAGCTTAAGGCAACAGCAAGTAAAAAATCTTATCCTCGATTTGCGCAGCAATGGTGGTGGCGATGTAAGCATGTATGTATTGCTTACCAAATACCTTCGTAAAACACCGTTTAAAGTTGCCGATACAGCTTATGCGGTTACTAAAAATTTATCGCCGTACAGTAAGCATTTTAAACAGCATGTATTGAACAATATTGGGCTCTTCTTTTTCAGTAAAAAAAAGAAAGATGGGTTGTATCATTTTGGATATTGGGAACGACATTGGTTTAAACCTAAATTAAAAAATCATTACGATGGTAAGTTATACGTGCTTATCAATGGACCAACATTTTCGGCATCTACCCTGTTTTGTACTGCCGTAAAAGGACAAGAAAATGTACAACTGGTAGGCGAAGAAACCGGTGGTGGCGCTTATGGCAACAGTGGTATTATTATTCCCGATTTGGTATTACCCAATACCCAATTAAAAGTGCGCATTCCATTATTTAAAATTGTACAATTCAATCATATTCCACAACAGGGCACCGGTGTTATGCCAGATGTATATATTCCTCCAACAGCAGATGGCATCAGAAAAAACATCGATCGTAAAATGGAAATAGTAAAGGGTTGGATATATAATTAACAGTTGCAGCTTTGCGTGAAAATAGTTTAGAAGTTTAGTGGTTTAGTGTAGAGGCTTTATAAAACCGTTGAACTATAGTTGAACTATTGATGAACAGTAGTTTAACAATTGGCGTATTCAATCTCCGAGATTGGATTTCCATTTAACTTTCAACACTTAACATTCAACATTCATTCTTTGCGCCTTAATCTCCTTTGCAGCTTTGCGTGAATATAGTTGAGAAGTTTAGTGGTTTAGGGTTTAGGGTAGAGGTTTTATATTGTTATAATCTTTATACGCAAAAGTTGAACGATTGGTGAACGGTAGATGAACCATTGTTTAACGATTGGCGTATTCAATCTCCGAGATTGGATTTCCATTTAACTTTCAACACTTAACA
>JBMOEQ010000225.1:0-5588 GCA_049314655.1 Ferruginibacter sp.
GCTTGAAGGCAGAGCGATTGAATAGATGAACTGATATGGGTATCTACTTTTGCATAGTCGTAAAAATTGGCGGCTTCGGGCATGGGCGATTCCTCTTCATAAATTTCCCAAAGCCTATCGAAGGAAAGAAATTTTTCTTCTTCGGGTAAACTTTGGTGAAAGATGCGTTGTACCGGTTCGTACACAATAGCCAAAGTTCCGGTGCCCGATATAAAACCTGTGTATTCGGCTCCTGCAATAAAGGCTTCGGCAATAAGGCCACCCGAACTTAAATTCCAACCCCTATATCCTTCAAACATTTCCGCAATTCTTATTTTGAGGGTAGCTTCATCATTTACTACATTTTTTATTCCAACGCCCATACTGCCACCCGAAACGGCGGGTTTAATGATGATGGGCGAACCCAATCGATCAAAAATGCCACTGATATCTTGATGCTTGTTATAAATAGCTTCCCATTTGGGCGTAGCAATTTGGGCAGCATCAAAAGCCTTTTTCATGGGAATTTTTGAAGTAGTGATCTCATAAAAAAAGGCATCGGCTCCGGTGTATATCAACTTGTTGCTTTCTAATAATTGAACAACCGAAATACCCGGTGTGCCATTAATTTCATCGCCATCGCAAATATTCAGTACTATAGGTACAGTATCGCCCTTGATTTGTTCTTGTACAATTTGTTGAATTACGTTTTCTAATGAATCTAAAGTTACTGGTTGCCATTGCCAGGGGATGTTTAATGTGGCAAAAGTTTGAGTGTATTCGGCAATGCTTTGAGAAAAGTCGTAATAATAATCGAGGTTGGCATCATCGGTACTGATAAAAGGCGCTAAAACCCACACTTTGATGTTTTTAGGTAAAATTTCCTCAGTTGGCGTGTTGGATTGAAGCATTAAAAATTATACAGTTAGTGGTGTTTGATGTTGAAATACGATATGATGCTATTACTCAGATGTTTTTTTAATGCAATAGTTTAAAACGAGCAATAGATCTACATCACTATAAAAGTATAAAGCATAATTGAAATTAAATCGTTTCATAGCTTAATCAAGCATAAAATAGTTTTAAGGGTTTTATCAAAGATGACATAATGCTGCATATTTTTTTAAAATTTTAATTTTTGGCACAAGGATTGTTTATGAAGAATTGTTCAAGTTATTCTTTTTGCTTACCCTCATTGATCGCCACCCATACACGCTTTTACAAGGCGTTGTAAGCAGCCAATGGTATAAGTAAATCGGTAAAGCTGTAGTCGTTTTTCTACAACATTTTAATAATTATTAGACGGGTTTCGAATGTCTCAGTAATTATCTTTATATGCTGTAAAAGTCAACCTCAGTTTCACTTTTGTGGAAATTACGGTTGACAAAAAAAGGCAAAAACGCGCTTGACAAAGGAAATCCACTTAAATATCTTTACTTATTAAAAACCATTTCTTATGCAAAAGCAATTTTCTCCACCAGGTGTTTTGATTCGTTTTGTAAAAGCGATTAAACAAATTATTGCCGAATCATTTAGTTCGGGAAATGAAAGAGAATTTAGAAGATTGAAGGATTTTATTGCTTCATAATCTTCGGTTTACTATTGAAACCACCAGTGTTTAAACTGCATTTACTAGCCTAAGTTTAAACCCCTCCAACAACCATACATTTACCCTAATTCTTATTGTTACAAGTTGAGTTTTAACCCACTTGGCAACAAAAGCCTATCTTCGTGCCTCATATCACTCTACCCATAAGGCATGTTGTAAGCCGGAGTGATGAATTTTTTCTTCGCTGATTCAGAAAATGCAACGTCTTTGCCAGCATTTCAAAACACCCAAACCATTTAATGGCTTTTAAAAATTTACAGTTAATTGAGCCCATCCTTAAAGCATTGGCCGAGGAAGGTTACACTACACCAACACCTATTCAACAACAGGCAATACCCTTAGTGCTTGAAAAAAGAGATGTATTAGGTTGTGCGCAAACGGGCACCGGAAAAACGGCTGCTTTTGCAATTCCTATTTTGCAACTTTTGCACGAAACGCCTATACGGCATAAGGGACGCCAACCTATTAGAAACTTAATTTTAACACCAACACGAGAGCTGGCCATACAAATTGGCGAAAGCTTTGGGGCGTATGGAAAATATACCGGCCTACGCCATACCGTAATTTTTGGTGGCGTTAACCAATTTAGTCAGGTAAATGAACTCAATAGAGGCATTGATATTTTAATTGCAACACCCGGAAGATTGTTAGATCTCATCAGTCAGGGCCTGGTAGATTTACAATACCTCGAAATTTTTGTATTAGATGAAGCCGATCGTATGCTTGATATGGGTTTCATTCATGATGTAAAACGTGTAATCATCAAATTACCGGCAAAACGCCAAACCTTATTTTTCTCAGCAACCATGCCGCCCGAAATTCAAACATTGGCGCAAGTGCTGTTAACTAAACCTTCAAAAGTAGAAGTAACACCGGTTTCTTCAACGGTAGATAAAATAGACCAACAATTATATCTCGTTGAGAAAAAAGATAAACCCGATCTTTTATTGCATTTATTAAGTAATGCTGATATCACTAATGCATTAGTATTTACCCGCACAAAACACGGTGCCGATAAAGTGGTGAAAATGTTGCACAAAGCCGAAATTACGGCAGCGGCCATCCATGGTAATAAATCGCAGAATGCACGCCAACATGCTTTATCGAATTTTAAAAATGGTACCATAAGGGTATTGGTGGCTACCGATATTGCGGCAAGGGGTATTGATATTGATGAGTTGAGCCATGTGTTTAATTACGAATTGCCCGAAGTGCCCGAAACCTATGTACATCGTATTGGTCGTACGGGCAGAGCGGGCAACAGTGGATTTGCTATTGCTTTTTGCGATGGCGATGAAAAGCCATTGTTGAAAGACATTCAAAAACTCATTACTAAAACTATTCCTTTGGTAGAAGAACATCCTTATGCCATGAGTTTAGAAGCGTTTAATAAAGCGATACCGGCTCCGGTTCAACAAAAATCTACCCAACATTTAGCCAATAAACGCCGTGGTGGAGCACCGCATCAAAAAGGTGGAAGAAGAACTTTTGGTGGCAATTCGGGTGGCCATAAGCGTTAAGTGTAGCTGAATGAACAATTCGGTTTATTTTTGATACAGTAAATCTATTTGTATGTCATTGCTCTCTATCACAACCCTTCAGGCCGATTTGGTTTGGGAAGACAAAGCCGCCAACCTGCGTTTATTTGAAAGCAAATTAGAACAGTTGCCTAAAGACGCAGAAATTGTGGTGCTTCCCGAAATGTTTACCACCGGCTTTAGTATGAACGCAGCTGCTTTAGCCGAAGATATGGAAGGCGAAACGATAGATTGGATGCGAGATATGGCAGCCAATTATCGTATTGTTTTAACCGGCAGCATGATTGCTAAAGAAGGTGATGCATATTTCAACAGATTGATATGGATGTTGCCAAACGGACAATTCGGTTATTACGATAAACGCCATCTATTTAGTTTGGGCCACGAGCACGAACATTATCAACCCGGAAATAAAAGATTAATTGCTTCTGTAAAAGGCTGGAAAATTAATGTACAAATATGCTACGATTTGCGTTTTCCGGTTTGGGCTAGGCAACAAATAGATCGTACCACCGAAATACCGCAACCCGAATATGATGTACTTATTTATGTAGCCAATTGGCCCGAGAAAAGAAGCCATGCTTGGAAAACTTTACTGTGTGCCCGTGCCATAGAAAATCAATGTTATGTGGTTGGCGTTAATAGGGTAGGCAAAGATGGTAACAATGTGTACCATAGCGGCAATAGTTTGGTAATAGATCCTTTAGGAGAAGTATTATACCACGTAGCCGATGAAGAAGATATGGCAACTTTGATATTGCAAAAACAACATTTAGATGATGTTCGGGCACGACTTCCTTTTTGGAAAGATGGGGATGGTTTTTTAATTCAATAATATGTATGCGTTAAAGAAGATTAATTGAATCGATCAAATTCCCGAATCGCTTTATATGGCTTCTTGAAAAAATCGTTTACTGTTTCGTTAAACTGTTTGGAATAATTGATTAAAGTAGAATGGCCCGAGTTGGGCAATATCCATAAGTACGATTGTGGAATAGCTTCTGCAATGATTAATGTATGTTGTGGAACAAGTACATCATGATCGCCACCAATTACTAAAGTAGGGCACTGAATAGTTTTTAGTTGCGCTAATTTGATATTGGGTTCTTTGGTCATCATTAACATCAACTTATAATTATTTTTTTGAGCACCGGTTAAATGCAGTTTAGATAAGGAGTCTACTTCTCTTTCTAACCCACGATAAATAAATGGATCTACGGCAGAGGAATCGGGCCAAAGATTTGCGCCGGTTACTGCTAGTTTTTTTACTTTTTCGGGATGGCGCATTGCCAATAATAATCCGTTAATACCTCCATCGCTCCAACCTACAACATAACAAGAATCGAGTTTAAGATGATCTAACAAGGCGCTTAAATCATCGGCCATCATTTCATAAGTTAAGGAATCGCCTTTGTCAACTGTTTTGCCTTGAGCTCTACTATCGGCAATAATCACTTTGTAGCGTTTAGAAAAATAAGGAATTTGTTTGGTAAAATTTTTAATATCGCCACCATTGCCATGGATGAACAATAAAGGTTTTCCGGCACCATAAGTTTCATAATACATGTTGATGCCCCTAAGCTTTACATATTTTCCTACGGCAGCATTATCGCCATAAGGAATGGGTTTTTGGGCAAATAAACTTACAGAAAAGCATACACTAAGTACAACAAGCCAACCAAACTTTTTCATACAAATCGTTTTAACGTAAAGCAATTTAACTATAACAACCGGTAGTGCATAAAAAAACCAAAGTATATACTTTGGTTTTGAAAAGTTTATTTTTTTGAAAGCCGTTGAATAAGTTCGTCTTCTATTGTAGCTTTTATGCTGATCACACTATCTAATTGATCATTGGGTACTGTAGTAGATAAAATGTATTGTTGAATTTTCCATTCGTTGTTATTTTTTATCAATACCCCCGAGCCTCTGCAAATTTTCATTTGGGTATTCAGTAGTTCATCGAACCAAGCAAATTGCGCTGTTTTATCAAAATAAATATGTCGCTCTAACGCTGTAAAATTCCATGCTTTGCCTTTATCAAAGAAAGGTTTTGCCCAAACCATAAAATCTTTTTTAATCCAACGTTCGGTAGCATCGGTGCCGGCAAAAATAGCATCCTCGGTATAGAAATTAAAATACGCATCAAATTGTGCTTGAGCTGCAGCACGATTAAATGAATCGAGTAAAGCGTTTATTTGATTGCGTTCTTTTGCAATGGTTACACTGTCGGCTGTTTGCATTGTGGCAGATGTTGTTGGTGTATTGCATGCGGTTAATGCGTATAAAACAAAACCGAAAAGCAAACTTGTTGAAATAGATTTTAGTTGATTCATTATTGTTGTGTATTGATTCTTTGTGAAGGATTAAATTGAGGATCTACTTTTTTTGCAGGTGGGGTATCAAAACGAATACCATTGCCATCCCACCAAAGCGATTGTGGTTGATCGATGGTATTGTTA
>JBMOEQ010000226.1:0-5583 GCA_049314655.1 Ferruginibacter sp.
ATGTTACATTAGACGAGGTTCAACATAATTTAGAAATGCGAGATTATATCGACTCACACAGAGAAATTAGTCCACTCCGTAAAGCCCAAGACGCTATAGAAATCGATAATTCTAATCTTACCATGGATGAGCAATTAGCATTGGCATTAAAATATTTTAAAAAAATAATATAAAATCTTTGCATTATTGAATTTTGAACTATATGTTTGCACTCCCTTACCACCTTACCTCCCTTATCTGTGATAAAACTTAATTAGGTTAAATACAACCTTTATTTACCCAAAGTAGACTTCATTTTTGAATGCTATTGACTCATTACCTACTGAAAACTGCATTAATTTCCATCCTTTAAGCCTCGAAGTGATTTTTGCGTCGCGTACTTTATTGTGCGGGTGTATTTTCCTTAGAAATTTTCGATCTTTTTAAATTATAAGTTAGTTACAATGAAACAAACCTCTGTCCAATTAATTGGATTAATGAAAAAATTATGTGTATTGGTGTTGGTTAACACGGTGCTCATAAACTTTAGTAATGCTCAAAACCCATTAGCTCCGGCATTAAATTTCAATGTTTTCACCGAAGGTAATATTACCATGAAAGGTGGTGATGTAGAAGGCGCCATTGGCGCTGGTGGTAATTTTGTGGTAGATGGTGTGAGTCAATATTTACAATCCAATTCTTCTTTAATTGGCAATCCATATGTAAATATTAGCGGTACTAATTACGCAATGGTAATTAACGGAAACTTTACAGCCACTGCGGGTAATTTTAATGTAAACGGCAATTTAAATAATTGGATAAAAATTGGCAATTTAAACGGTGCTACAAACGGTACCGCAAATGGTAACCAATTGAAGCCAACCATTGGTAATGTGTATATTTTAGTAAACAATACCAATCAAACCTACAGTCAAATTCAAGGCACAGGTTTGGTGAATTTTGCTACTGCTTTTACTACTTTAAAGGCTACGTCTACTTCATTAGCCAATTTAGCCAATACCATTGCGCCTAATTTTGTAAATGGCAGTTCAAATCCTACCATTACTTTGGCTGCAGGAAGAAATGTTTGGAATATTTCGGGAGCCACCCTCAATGCTTATACAACCATTACATTTAGTAATAAGCCAACCAGCAGCAATCCTTTAATAATTAATGTAAACGCTGCAGGAAATTATGCTTTAAACATGCCAAACATGTCGGGTGTTGGACCAACAGATGCACCTTACATTATTTTTAATTTTTATAATGCAACTACATTAAACTATGGAGGAATGGCAACCATAACAGGTTCGGTTCTTGCTCCTTTAGCTGATGTAATTAAAACTGCTAGTCAAAATATTGATGGACAAATTATCGCTAAAAGCTTTTTACAATCTGCCGGCGAAGTGCATCATGCACCATTTAATACAACGGTTTCTGTAACACCAACCTGTACCGAAACCACCCGTTTTACCGAAAGTTTCCCCAATCAATTTAACACCGGCTTTACAGCCCCAATTAATAGCAGTTTCACCGGTTCTTTAGGGTCTTGGGCAGCTAATTCAAACAATAATAAAGCAACTATTGTGGTGAATAGTGCTCGTTTTGTTTCTGCTTCTAATGCCATTAAAATTGTGAATTATAATACAAGTGGATTAGCTGCTGCAACAGGCACTGCAACTTCGCCTGCTTTAAACCTAAGCACTTTAACCAGTGAAGGTACTGTAGACGTGAAGTTTAAATTGTCTACTTATACTTTAACGAACACGAATACCTGCTTTACATTTAATCTAGATTTTTCGAATAATAATGGAAGCAGTTGGACAACCGTTTGGACAAGAACTGCACAGCAATTGGTAAATACTTATGGCGCTGATACATGGAATGATATTACAGTAGCAGTTCCTTCAAGCTTTTTAACCAGTAATTTTAAATTGCGTTTAGTAGGAGCACAAAGTGCCAATTGCGGATTTGATAGCTATATGTACATCGATGACATTCGTATTGTAAGTAATAATTGTACACCAGCAAACTTAACTTTAGGCAACTTAGTTTGGGCCGATTTTAATGATAATGGAATTGTAGATGCTGGTGAACCAGGATATCAAGGCGCAACCGTTCGTTTGTATTTAGATAATGATAATAATGGCGTTGCCGATGCAGGTTGGGTTACACAAACACGTACAACCGATGCTAATGGAAATTACAGTTTTGCTAATTTAGCTACTGGTAAATATTTTGTACAACTCGAAAATGTGCCCTCTTGGTTTTATAAATCAACTCCTTATGGCGGCGCACCCGATAATAACATCGACAATGATAATAATGGATTTATTCAAACAGGTACAATCATTAAAGGCGAAACCATTAATTTAACATCAGGCGGAGAACCAACCGGTGGTATTACGAATAATACATACGATTTTGGTTTTTATAAAGGCAATGGATTAGGGGATTTTGTTTGGTTAGATGATAATACCAATGGTATACAAGATGCCGGAGAACCAGGTATTGCCAATGTAACGGTTCGTTTACGCAACAGCTCTACCAATGCAATATTAGCTACCACTACTACCGATAATAATGGGGCATACTTTTTCTACGATCCCGAGCAATATGGTACCAATACCTATAATATTGAGTTTGTTACTCCAGTAGGTTATGTAGCAACTGCTGCTAATCAAGGCGTAAACGATGCAAAAGATAGTGATCCTATTAATACGCGTATCAATGGTGTTAATGTGCCTTCGGGTGTTTGGAACCATACTTTTGATGCAGGTTTTGTTAAAGTGGGCAGCATTGGAGATAAAGTGTGGAATGATACCGATAGAGATGGTGTGCAAGATGCCGGCGAAGTTGGCATTGCAGGTATCACCGTTTCGTTATACAATGCTTCAAATGCGTTGGTTGCTACAACAGTTACCGATGCATTGGGTAATTATTTATTTGCCAATTTGCCTGTTTCAATTGCAGGGAATAATTATCAAGTACGTTTTAGTTTACAACCCGAGTATGCATTTTCACCAGCTTTACAAGGAGGAAATACTGCTACAGATAGTGACCCTAATAGCAGCACCGGAAGAACAGCCAATATTGTATTAACATCGGCAACGCCTAGTCGCACAGATGTTGATGCAGGTATGTATTATGCATTACCCAACAGAATTGGTGATTTTATTTGGAACGATTTAAATAAAAATGGCGTGCAAGATGCCGGCGAACCTGGTATTGCTGGTGTTACAATTACCTTGTATAATAATTTAGGTATCGCAATTCGTACTACAATAACAGACAATAATGGGTATTATCAATTTACCGATTTGGCTCAAGGCACTAGCTTTACTTTAGGGTTAACCTTACCGGTAGGCTATATTGCTTCAACCAAAGATCAAGGTGGCGATGATACAAAAGATAGTGATTTTGATGCAGCAACTTTACGTACAACTTCATTTACTGTAAGTGTTGGTACTGTAAACTTAACTTTTGATGGTGGTTTACAAGTAACGCCAACTACACGTGCATCTGTTGGGGATAAAGTTTGGTACGATTTAAACAATAATCATTTACAAGATGCAGGAGAACCAGGTGTTGCGGGTGTTACCGTTGAATTATTTACTTCGGCAAACGTAGTAAGTGCTACATTGGTTACCGATGCTTTTGGTAATTATATGTTCAATAATGTTGTACCAGCTACTTACTATGTAAAGTTTAGTAATATTCCATCAGGATATGTTTTCTCTAATCAAAATGTTGGTGGCAATCCTAATGTTGCTATTGATAGCGACCCTAATTCAACCTCTGGTATTACCCCAAGTTTTGTTTTAGTTGCCGATCAAACTTTAGTAACTGTAGATGCAGGTATTAGAAATACAGCTGTATCTAACAACAGCATCTTAGGCGATTATGTATGGTACGATGTTAATAAAAATGGTTTACAAGGAACAGATGAAGCTGGTGTACCGGGCGTAACGGTAATTTTATACAATACCACTACTGGTGCTACGGTTGCTACCACTACTACTGATGGCAATGGCTTGTATTTGTTTACAGGATTGGCCGTTGGCAACTATACTGTTGGATTTACCAATTTACCTTCGGGTTATACGTTTACTGCAAGTAACGCAGGTGCCGATGCTTCGGATAGTGATGTAGATCCAAATACAGGAAGAACCGGATCATATACTATTAGTACCGATGGAACTACCAATAGAACCATTGATGCAGGTATTATTCCTAATCCAAATGTGAGAGATGGTAAAGGCTCTATAGGTGATGTTGTTTGGAATGATATTAATGGCAACAACTTACAAGATGCAGGTGAACCCGGCATTCCAAATGTTACGGTTACTTTATATGCAGCTAATGGAACTACGGTTATTGCAACTACAACTACCGATGGGTTAGGCGGTTATTTATTTACCAATTTAGATGCAGGAACTTATGTTGTAGGCTTTAGCAATTTACCTTCGGGTTATGTATTTGTAACCGCAAATTCCGGAAGCAATGATGCTATCGATAGTGATACCAATGCAACTACCGGTTTAACAGGTACAATATTATTGGCTGCAGGGGAAGTTAATACTACCATTGATGCAGGAGCAAAACTTACCACAGCATTATCATCTTTGGGTGATAGAGTTTGGTACGATGTAAATTCAAATGGTATTCAGGATGCCGGAGAAAATGGTGTTGCCGGTGTTACGGTAACTTTATACAATACTAATTTTGCAACATTGGCTGTTACAGCTACAAACACATCGGGCAATTATTTGTTTACTGGTTTAGCTGCAGGATCTTATATTGTTGGCTTTAGCAATTTACCGGCGGGATATGTATTTGCTACTGCAAATGCTAGTGGAAGTACAACAGCCAATAACAGCGATGCCAACTCTACTACCGGATTTACAGGCACCATTACTTTAGCTGCTAATACCAGCGATTTAAATTGGGATGCAGGTATTACAACCACAACCCGTGCTGCAGTTGGAGATTATGTTTGGGCCGACGCCAATAACAATGGTATTCAAGATGCAGGCGAATTACCTGTAGGCGGAATTACTGTTACTTTATTCAACACTTCAAATGTTGCAATTGCATCTGCCATTACAAATGGTAGCGGCTATTATTTCTTTAATAATTTAACTGCCGGCACTTACACCATTAGGTTTACTAACCTGCCTGTTAATACAGGATTTACGGTAAAAAATGCCAGTGGAAGTACGGCTGCCAATAACAGTGATGTAAATACTGCTACAGGTATTACAGATGCATTTACTTTAACTGCCGGACAAGTTCGTACAGATATTGATGCCGGTTTAATTGCTTTGTTTGCTGCTGTAGGTGATTATGTTTGGTACGATAGAGATGCAAATGGTAGACAAGATGCGGGAGAAATTCCTGTTGCAGGCGTTACCGTTACCTTATACGATGCAAGCAATAATAAAGTAGCATCGGCAGTAACTACAGGTAATGGTCGTTATTTCATTAACAATATTCCGGTTGCGGCAGCAGGTACCAGCTTTACCATTGTGTTTAGCGATTTGCCTGCCAATACACAAGCCTTTACCATTAAAAATGCACCAACAGCAACAACTGCTACCAATA
>JBMOEQ010000227.1:0-5575 GCA_049314655.1 Ferruginibacter sp.
ATAATCCATGGTTTACACCCGAATTTATTGATTTAGCGGTGAACAACATTGTAGAATCATTTTTAGTTGAAGAAAAATTAGTTAAATGGACAGCCCAATACCCTTTAGAAAAGATTGTATCGCCCAAAAACATTGGCATTGTTATGGCCGGAAACATCCCATTAGTAGGCTTTCATGATTTTTTATCGGTGTTTGTAAGTGGTCACAAACAAACCATCAAATTGGCTTCAAAAGATGAAATTTTAATGAAGCATATTATTCAATTATTGTATTCATGGGAGCCATTAATCCAATCTTTTGTTTCAATTGCACCAATTTTAAAAGGATGCGATGCCTATATAGCTACCGGAAGCAACAATAGTAGTAGGTATTTTGAATATTATTTTGGCAAATATCCACACATTATTCGCCGTAACCGTACTTCTGTAGCGATTATTACGGGTAATGAAACCCAAGAAGAACTTGAAAATTTGTCAGATGATATACATGTTTACTTTGGTATGGGTTGCAGAAATGTCACAAAGCTTTATGTGCCGGAAGATTATGATTTTGTTCCTTTAATTGGCAGTTTCAACAAATACAGTCATTTTGGAGATCACCATAAATACAAGAATAATTTCGATTATAATTTGTCGATTCAAATAATGAATAATCGTTTTTACATGACCAATAACAGTACATTATTGCTAAAGAATGAATCGATCTTTTCTCCTGTGAGTCAAGTAAATTATGAGTTTTATACCGATAAACAGGCTCTTTTAGCCGATTTAAACCAGCATCCGGATATACAATGTATTGTGGGCGACAAAATTGCCTTTGGAGCAGCACAGCAACCCCGTTTAGAAGATTATGCAGATGGGGTTGATACCCTTGATTTTTTAGTGCATCTTTAACCAATCTACGAAGGTCTTACTAATTAAATGTTAAAGGTGCTCAATGGTAAATATCAATTTGTCAGCCTTCCTTTACTTTGTATAGAAAGGCATAAAAATTGAATGCCTAAACTAAAATCATTTGTCTTTGTTTTTTAATGAATAAAGACAAATTAAAAAATACAGATTCTCATTAACCTATAAAATGCAAGCAAATGAAACTGAAGCAAGTACTTTTTACGATTGGTATTAGTGCCTTTACTGCTTTGGCAGTGATGTTAGGCTATACCAGAATCCTAAAAAACAATAACACGTATGGTGGCCAGCAACAAGGTGTTATTCCAAACAATTACAAATTAGCCGGATTGTTGGATAACAATACACCACCCGGGGCTATTGATTTTACACAACCGGCAGCTGCAGCAACGCCAACGGTAGTGCATATCAAAACAAAAACCAATGCTAAACAAGTAAGTAACAATTTACCACGTACGCGTCAAAATGATCCGTTCAGCGATTTCTTTAACGACGATATGTTTCAACAATTTTTTGGTAACCGAGGCGGAGGCTATATTCCAGAGCAAAGAGCATCCGGATCGGGAGTAATTATCAGTGAGGATGGCTATATTGTAACCAACAATCACGTTATTGAAAAAGCTGATGAAGTAACCGTAACGTTAAGTAATAAAAAATCTTACACTGCAAAAGTTATTGGTACAGATGCTGCTTATGATTTGGCTGTAATTAAAATAGAAGCCGCCGGATTGCCTTTCTTATTGTACGGAAATTCTGACGATGTAAAAATTGGGCAATGGGTATTGGCCATTGGTTATCCTTTAAATTTAGAAACCACAGTTACTGCGGGCATTGTAAGTGCAAAAGCAAGAAGTTTAGGATTAAATAAAGGCACAAAAAACAATACACCGGTTGAATCGTTCATACAAACCGATGCTGCCGTTAACCAAGGCAACAGTGGTGGCGCGTTGATTAATACGAACGGACTTTTAATTGGTATCAATTCAGCCATAGCATCTCCTACTGGTTATTATTCGGGTTACTCTTATGCTATTCCTGTAAATATTGTGAAGAAAGTAGTAGACGACTTAATTAAATATGGCAATGTTCAAAGAGGTTACTTAGGTGTTTCTACAGTAAATACCAATGATATTCCGGAAGCAGAAAAAGTGAAACTCGATTTGAAATATAACGGTGACGGATTAGTTATTACAGATGTTGCTGAAAACAGTGCTGCTAAAGATGCCGGTTTGAAAAAAGGGGATATCATTAAAAGTTTCAACGGAACTGCAATTACACTACCATCCGAATTACAAGAATTGGTTACCAGGTATAAACCCGGCGATAAGGTTTCATTAGTATACTCTCGAAATGGAAAAGATTATACCATCAATACCACATTGAAAAACAAGGCCGGCAATTTTGATATTGTGAAGCAAGACAACGCCATGCTTTCTAAATTAGGCGCCGATTTTACTGTGCTGGATTCTAAAAAAGCACGCGAATATGGTATTGGTGGGGGTGTTATTGTAAAGAAGATTAAAGATGGGGCATTGAAAGATCAAACCCGTATGAGAGATGGTTTTGTGATTCTAAAAATCAATGATACTGATGTAAAAAGCTTAGATGATTTGGCTAGCATTATTGGCAATTCAAAAATGATTACAATCAGTGGATTTTACCCGGGTTACGATGGATTATACGATTACCCGATTTCGTTAGAAGAAGAATAAATCCCTAAGAAAATAATAATATAAAAAAGTCCCGTTTATTAGCGGGACTTTTTCGTTACCATTTTACATAAACCCTGTAATCCCAAGGTTTTAAACTGATTACAATATCTTCTGGAAAATCTATTTCAATATCTTTAAACAGTTCGGTAAATGTGCCCCAAACTTTTTCGTCTTTAATTCCGCAATCTACCTTTTCATTACTCAAATTAAGTAATACCAATACTTCACTTTCTACATTTCTTCTAAGGAATGCAAGTACGTTATTGGAGTGAGATGTTTCTATTAAATAGGTTGTAACTGCATTATCGGCTGTACGTAAAGCCGGATGATTATATTTTAAATCGAGTAAAGCTTTGTAGAAGCCATGCAATTCGTATTTGCCATTCCACTGAATAACATCTTTTTCGAAAAATTCTAAACGTTTTTTATTGGGCAATTCTTGTCCGCTATATACCAATGGAATTCCATTCCAAGTACAACTGAAAACAGCCAAAGCTTTTGCGGCATCACCATATTTTTCATACTCGGTTCCATTCCAACTATTTTCATCATGGTTAGTGGTAAACCATAGTTTGATGGCATCCGAACCTCCAATGCCATCATATTGACGTAACAATTCTATTAATTGAGGAATATTACTATTGCCTTTATAAAAATCTTCAATTTTACGCATCCATTGCCATGTATAACAGGCATCAAAAGCATCGTAATAAGCTGGATTTTCAATTGAGTCAGATTCTGCCAACCAAAATATAGTTTTTGTTTTTTCTAATGATGCCCTTGCTTCAATCCAAAAATTTAACTCTACCCAAAAAGCCAAATCGCATCTAAAGCCATCAATATCGCATTCGGTAATCCAAAAGCGCATGGCTTCAATCATAGCTTCGCGCAAATTGGGATGTTGAAAATTAAGTTCTATGATATCATCCATTCCGCTTGCCTTCTTAAAATCATTGGTTTCATGATCCCATTTATAGTAATCGGGGTGCTCTGTCGTCCAACGATGATCCCAACCGGTATGGTTAGCCACCCAATCGAGTATCACTTTAAAACCCATTTCATGCGCTTTTATAACCAGCTTTTTGAAATCGGCTAAAGTTCCAAACTCCGCTGCAACGGCAGTATAATCGCTGCAAGCATAATAACTGCCCATTGATCCTTTTCGGTTTTTTTCGGAAATGGGCGTAATAGGCATAAACCATAAGGTTTGAATGCCCATATCTTTTAAACGAGGCAATTCTTGCGCAAATGCATTGATGGTGCCGGCGGCGGTATACTGACGAAGGTTTACTTCATAAACGTTGGTATTGTAGATCCAATCTGCCTTTCTGAATGTCATCTTTATTGGCTTAAATGAAAGAATTAGGGTATGCTAGTTCAAATGTAAGATGTTTGTGGAAAAAATAGGTATTGAAAAATTTTCAATATCAACAATGTACCTTTGAAACTGTTAATAATGCAATTCCTCAATTGGGGATTGTACAACAACCAACTATTTGATTTTATGAAGCAATTCAATGTGCCGTTAATTTATAGAAGTCCACTCATTGCTGCCATTAAAAAAAAGCGCAAAGAAATGGATAAGATGAAAAAAGATTTCACCCCTACCCTTTTAGACTTTGGCCCAATACGTATTCATTTAGCCCGTCATTTTGGTTTTTGTTATGGTGTTGAAAATGCCATTGATATAGCATTTAGAACCATCGAAGAAAATCAAGGCAAACGGATTTTTTTATTAAGCGAAATGATTCACAATCCACAAGTAAATGCCGATTTAGTAGAAAGAGGCGTTTCCTTTTTGCAGGATACATATGGCAAAACCATCATTCCGTTTGATACTTTAACGAAAGATGATGTGGTGATTATTCCGGCTTTTGGAACAACGCTGGATATTGAAGAAAAACTCAATTCAATTGGCATTACTACTGCTAAGTATAATACTACTTGTCCGTTCGTAGAAAAGGTTTGGAATAGAAGCGAACAAATTGCCCAACAAGATTACAGCATCATTATTCATGGAAAACCCACACATGAAGAAACCCGTGCTACATTTTCTCATGCGGCGAATAATGCGCCATCGATAGTGATCAACGACATGCAAGAAGCGATTGAATTAGGGAAATTTATTTCAGGCGAAAAACCTGCAGATGAATTTAATACAGCTTTTAAAGGAAGATATTCTACTGGTTTTGATGCAACGAAACATTTAAATCAAATTGGTGTTGTCAATCAAACCACCATGTTGGCCAGTGATACGCAAGCCATTGCCGATTATTTAAAAAATGTAATGGTGGTCACTTATGGTGAGGATAGCATTAAACTTCATTTTGCAGATACTAGAGATACTTTATGTTATGCAACAAATGATAATCAAACTGCTGTATATGGTTTATTAGAAACTACAGCCCATGCTGCTATTGTTGTGGGTGGATACAACAGCAGCAATACTTCGCATTTGGTGGAATTGTGTGAAGAAAAATTGCCTACATATTTTATCAATGATGCTTCTAAAATTATAGATGCTTCTACCATTTTACATTATAATTTCCATACTAAAACAGAAGAAAAAATAGCTTCATTTCTTCCTTCAGATAAACCAATAGATATTTTATTAACGAGTGGCGCTAGTTGTCCGGATGCTTTGGTAGAAGGCGTAATTGAAAAATTAGTTGCTTTATATGGTGGGAATTCGAGTGTAGAGGAAATGGCGAAGCATTTTTAATACTTTTTTACCGCAGAGAAAGGGAGTAAATGGAGTTACGCTGAGTTTTTTTTATTTTTTACCGCGGAGAAAAGGAGTTAACGGAGGTACGCGGAGTTCTATCTATTCACTCTGCGAAACCTCTGCGTCTCTGCTACTCTGCGGTTTATCCTTTAGTTTTATTTTACCGCGGAGAAAAGGAGTAAATGGAGTTACGCTGAGTTTTTTTTATTTTTTACCGCGGAGAAAAGGAG
>JBMOEQ010000228.1:0-5559 GCA_049314655.1 Ferruginibacter sp.
GGTCGCAAGTTCGAATCTTGCCATCCCGACGAAAGCCTTCTTCATTAATTTGAGGAGGCTTTTTTATTTTACTTAAATCAAATTCAAAAAAATTTATTGATGTTTTGCCTCGGTGAACTCAACCGAATAAATCTACTATAAGATGCTTCTATTTTAAAGGAAAGCCCGATTCATAGTTTTGAATCGGGCTTTTGATTTTTAATAGGTTGTATGTAAAAAGTGATTCTATAAACAACTACTATAAAGCTTTGTATACGAAAATGTATTTGTTGCGTAAACCTACCGGTGTAGCACCATCATCTTCAACTGCCTCTGTAACATAGCCCCTAGAGTTGTAACTGTAAGCATATGTAAGTACTGTTTGAGCAAAAGGGCTATTGTTTACGAAAATCGTTTCATCTTCAGTAACCAAATTGTTTTTTTGGAAATTTTCAAAAAAGTTATAAGGTCTTCGAGAGAGTATTTGTGTTGCCACAAAATTGCTTTGCTTAGAAAATGGGCTTGGCTTATTATCGAAGGTATAAACGACAAACAAACGCCTTTCAGTTGAAGGGATGGAAGGGTCGTACAAATAAGATTTATAGCTGCTCAAATTTCCATTAGCGTCAATGAGTGCAGTGTCTTTTTCAAATGAAATGGTATTACCGCTATGGCGTGTACTAAATCCAATAATTGAATTTGAAGCATAACTATACTGTTTCACGGTGGTATCAATAGAACTTCCAAAGCCACCGCTTGGTGCACGAAGTTCAATGATAGAATCTTTAGTTCTTCTAGCTAAATTGTCGTAAAAGTGAAAAATAATTGATGTGTCACCGGTAAGCAATGTGTTAGATTGAAGTTCAGTTGTTTTAAACGGTAATGTATCTGAAGCATTATAAGAATAATGATTCGAAGTAAAATATTCTAGAATTCCGCTGGATGAATAAGTTGAGTCAATAAAAGCGGTCATTCTTTTTAAATTATCATAATTATACGTGTACACATCAATCGTATCGTATTGGGTACCATTAAATTCTAACATATACACTTTGGAGAGAAAATTACTATCCAATCTGGTTGTAGGCGGCGTTATAGGAATAGTAGGGTCTATGCCATTTTCTTCAGATAGTTCTTTTTGGCAACCTGTAAAAAATACAGTGAATAAGGTGCATGCGAGCATCAGTTCTCTTCTTTTCATAAATTGTACGGATGTTTTAGGAAATACGAATAAATTTTAAAACATCAAATTATGAAAATCCAATTAAATAAAATTCATAGAGCAATAATTTCTTCCAATTTTTTTCAGTTCGTTGATTATACTATTGGTTTTAACAGTAAAGCTCTGTTTCTGATAGAAAATGGGTAGTGCTGTCGGGGAAAATCTGTAATCGTTTTTGTACATATTTGGGATAATCAATCATTAGTAGACACAAACACATATACCCCGCCATGGCAGGGTATAATAATATTCGTCATTCATTGTCTAAAATAGACGCTGAAACAAGTTGCCGACGTTGCTGGTAGGATTTACCAATTCAACAACAGCTAAAGTTAATAGCGATGCTATAAATAAGGAACATACAAATGCAAGTGCTGTTAAAAAAGGATGTTGTTTAATCAGGTGAAATCTGTCTGATTTCAAATGGAGTGAATTCTGCATGGTTTTGATTTTTATAGGTAAATTGATTGATGTACTACATATCTGTACTCAAAAGTAAAACGGATTATTTCTTAATGTATTGTATAGCGAAGTCTTTTTTTTATGATTTTGCTCAGGAAATTTAATTGTTGCATTAGTTAATATTTTAAAATGAGTTTTAGTTTATCACTTTTTCATCTTTTTTAATTCAAAAATTTTCTGAGCTTGGTATTTAAGTTAAAAATGCCGGTAGCAAGAATAGCATTGATTTTCAAATCTTTCGAAAATTAAAATTGCGGCAAAAATGACATTCAAATTACATGGTGTCGAAATAAGGCTACACAATAACTCTTAATGCTTCTATGATTTTTAAAACAGGAGCGTACTTACTTTGTTGTAGAAAGATGTACGCCTATACCAATTTTTGTTGATGAAACGTTATATGGTGTACAAAAGCCCTAAACCCGTATTCTGAGAAACCACAAAATCCTACATTATGAAAAAGCCAGCCTTTGGTAATTTCCTCATCGTTGACGACCATGAGATTGTTCGTGCCGGAATTAAATTACTGCTCAATGGAATTTATCAACCATCCGACATTCATGAAGCCTGGGATGGAGAAACTACATTAAAAAGAATTGATTCTAACAAGTATGATCTTATCATATTAGATATTCAAATGCCTAATACAGATACTTTTTTACTCATGGAATATATTCATTCGCGCTATCCCGAAACTAAAGTCTTAATTTTTTCAATTGGCATAGAACATATTTATGCAAAGCGTTTTTTAAGAGCGGGTGCAATGGGATTTGTGTCAAAAGAATCTCCATTAGATGAATTAACCAGGGCCATTAATTTAGTATTGAATAATAGAAAATACATCAGCGAACATTTATTAGATATTTTGGCCGATGAAGCAGGGCCAACGAGTATGGTAAATCCATTCGATAAATTATCGCCTCGTGAAATGGAGATTGTATCCTTGTTATTGATTGGGCATACACGTACTACAATCAGCAAATTACTTAAACTAGAGTCATCTACAATAGGAACCTATAAAGCAAGAATTTTCGAAAAGTTGGGTGTTAAGAATATACTTGAATTAAAAGAGATGCACGATAGCTTTAACATGAAAAAAGTTAAAGAAGATACCGTTCATATGCCTGGTAGTAATTTAATGAATGATGTATATACTAACATGATGCCGCCATCGAACAAATTTTCGGTACACGCAAGGTAATTTCATTAAACTAAAAATATATTTTAAAGCCGCAATATTATTGCGGCTTTATTTTTTGTGTGTAGTGCCAAAAATTAGTTTGTAGTATAATAGCTCGAATTCGTTGAGTTGAATTTCTACATGGATCTTTTGAAAGCCTTTATTGACTTGTTTTTCAGCGAATTGTATGAAGCATATTGATAAGCGTTGTAACCAACAGTTAGTTTTAATAAACTACAGTAGCAATAATATAAATGAAGAAAGCATTATCATTATATGTTTACAAGGATACACTAAAATTAATTTTACAATAGCTAGTTTTTTGGCTACAAAAGCATCAGTTGATTACTACTATTTAAAATTATTTCTGTTTTTATTTTTGTTAAGCAATTCAATCCACCACTACCTATGAAACCGAAATAATATATACTACCCTGAAGCCCATCCAACTTCAGATATACACGCCCCTCTCATTATCCAAATATCCGAGCCATGAAACAACAAGTCCATAATACCCGTCATCTTTTTTATAGAATTTGGTTTTTCCTTTTTCTATTTATTGCAAATAATTCAATAGCACAACCGGTAGCTCAGTTTACAGCAAGTACTACTTCTGCTTGTGCACCGGTATTGATAAACTTTACAGATCAATCAACCGGTTTGCCACTTTCATGGGAATGGGATCTTGGCAATGGTACACATTCTTATTTGCAAAATCCATCTGTAACTTATTTTAATCCCGGCCAATATGCAGTGAAACTAATAGTAAGAAATGGCTCAGGTACAGATTCTATTGTTAAGCTAAATTATATCACTATACACCATGCTCCTGTTGTAAATTTTTCTACAGCAGCAGCAACAGGATGTAGTCCATTTCAAGTGCAATTCAATGATATCAGTTCCCCAGGTTCAGGCACTTTAACCACTTGGAGATGGGATATGGGAGATGGCACAATTTCTACATTATCAAACCCTGCTCATACCTACACAGTAGCAGGTAATTATCATGTAACCTTAATTGTTAGAAATTCAAATGGTTGTTCCGGTTCAAAATATATGCCCGATTATATAACTGTAAATTATCTTGATGCCGGCTTTACACATAATGTTCAAAATACTTGCAATCCTACTACTTTAATCTTTTCAAATACTTCTGTAGGTAATGGAACTTTAAGTTATGCTTGGACTTTTGGGGATGGAACAACATCTACTGCAGTTAACCCTACACATACATATGCAAACGCAGGAAATTATACTATTAAATTGATTACACGCAGCAACACTGGTTGTGTTGATTCTGCAATGAGTTCAGTAACTGTTGCACCTAAAGTATCAGCTGCATTTACTGCAAATGCAACATCAAATTGTAAAGCTCCTTTCACTGTATCTTTCACCAGTACACCTATGAATGGAAATGCTTATTTCTGGGATTTTGGCGATACCACTTTTGATCAAACACCAAATCCAATTCATACATATAGCGATACCGGAAAATTTACGGTTAGATTAGTTGTTACAAATATTAATGGTTGTGTTGATTCATTAACTAAAACAGATTTCATCAAAATAAAAAGACCATTCATCGAATATGCAAATATTCCTGATAGTGGTTGTGCTCCTTTTACTAAACAATTTTTAGCTTCTGTAAATTCAGTGGATAATGTAGTGAGTTATTTATGGAATTTTGGAGATGGTACTACCTCTTCTTTGGCAACCCCAACTCATTCATACAATGCTACAGGCGCTTATGATGTTTCTTTAATTGTACGAACTTCTAGCGGATGTACAGATACCATGCGTTGGGAAAGAGGTATTGCTGCAGGCGTTAGGCCAACCGCTAATTTTAGTGCCGATGCCTTTAATGTTTGTGCCAGCCAGGCTGTTAATTTTACCGATTTGTCTACCGGTGTTATAAATAGTTGGTATTGGGATTTTGGTGACGCCGGCTCATCTGTTATTAAAAATCCCTCACGATCTTATCAAGATACCGGCTTTATGAATGTGCGTTTAATTGTAAGAAATAACGGTTGTGCAGATACAATGATTAAACCAGCTTATGTATTTATTAAAGCACCAATTTCTAGGTTTCAAATTGTTATGGATTGTGCTAAACCTTTTGAACGTAAGTTCTTGAATTTTTCTGTAGGTGCTGATACTTGGACATGGGATTTTGGTGATGGAACTTTTTCTACTGAATTGAATCCTACTCATGTATTCCCTGCCACTGGCCCTTTTGATATCAAATTAACTTCAATTAATAATACAACTGGTTGTACTTATACTAAAACGGCTAAAGTACCTATTGTTAATGTAATCCCCGATTTTACAGTTTCCGATACCGTTATCTGTAAAGGCGGTTCTGTAACCTTTACACCAACGGGTGTTGGAAATGATGACATCAGAAGGTTTACATGGTTTTATGGAGACGGCACTTCTAAAATTACTTTCGTAAAAGCACCGGTAACTAAAGTGTATAAAAACTCCGGTTACTACACCATTACTTTAGTTACTTACGATTTCAATGGTTGTTTAGATACCATAACAAAAACTAATTTTATAAGGGTTAATGGTCCAACAGCAAAATATGTAGCTAATGCTACAGGCAATTGTTTAGGTATGCCAACTGGTTTTACCGATCAAACTACAACAGATGGAAGAAACGCAATTCAATCGTGGACTTGGACTTTTGGAGATGGTAACACAGAAGTATTTACTG
>JBMOEQ010000229.1:0-5505 GCA_049314655.1 Ferruginibacter sp.
TCAGGGTGCAATAGCAGGAACTGTTACCAACAGTGGCGGAACAGCTCCCAATGCTGTACTTACAGTATCGGGTGGTGTTTATCAAAATTATTATAATACAAAGTCTAATGCAGGTTTAAATAATGTTGCTACTTGGAGTACAACAACCGACGGTACTGGTGCATCACCTGCCAATTTCACAGATGCTTATCAGTACTTTAATATTATTAATTCAACCAATGCTACTTATACCGGCGTTTGGGATGTAACCAGTACAGGAAACAGTTCAGCAGTTGTGGTTGGAGATGGCGTTAATCCAATAACGTTCATAATTAAACCGGCCGCCGATTCTGTTACCTCAGCAACAAGAATTGATGTTACCAATAATGCAACTTTACAAATTGAAAATAACCGTCGTCCTTTCATTAATATATTGGCCATCGGTTCTACAGTAAACTATGCACAAAATGGAACAACATCTGCAGATTCTATTCGTATTCCTGCATTAACTTACTATAACCTTACACTTACCAATGGATTGAAATTCTTAAGTGGTAATACAACAACTGTTAGAGGAAACTTTACCGCTACCAATGTTGCCAGTTTTAATGGTAATGCTGTTTCTCCATTTAGTACTATTAATGCTTTTGGCGATGTTAATTTCACTGCAACAACTTTTGATATTGGAACAGCCGGAGAAGCAGGTCGCTTAACTTTAGCGATGAATGGCAATAACGGTTCTCAAGAAATCAATGGCAACGGTGGAGAAATTAGGCTCTTCCGTTTACAAAGAGATACCACCAGTTCTAGCAGTTCCATCAATGTTGGACCATCTACTATCATTATTTTAGGTAATCCTTCAGGAGGTGGGTTACGCTTAAATCAAGGCGCAGCAACTACTACAGTTTTAGAATTGGGCGACAATACTTTAAAATTTAATGGTGGCGCAGTTTCTACTACTACTTCTAATGGTAAAATTGCTGTTTCAGGTAACCTTGGTCAAATTGAAATCAACAAAAATGCGGGTACTACCAATGCCGGTATTTTACGTTTCATGCCGGGTTCTGCAGTTAAAAATTTCATTGTTAATTTCGATGCTGCACAAACAAGAGATTCAATTACTGTTGCTAACGATTTAGAAATTACCGGAATTTTAACCCTCACTAAAGGTAAATTGGTTGTTTCTACAGGAGCAAAATTAACCTTGCTAAGCACAGGGTCTATTACCGGTGGTTCTACAGCTTCATTCATAGATGGAAAAATTCAATTTAATTTTTCTGCAAGTACTTCCTCTGTAATTGCGCAAGTAGGTAAGGGAACTAAATATGCTCCGGTTACTATTGCTCAACCAACTTCAGCAGCTAACGCTTATACGGTTGAATACTTCTTCTCTAGCTATGGCAACTTTACTATTAACCCTACTACTTTAGTTACTTATCCTAGCTATATGGTTTCGGCTTATGAGTATTGGAATATTGACCAAACTACTGCAATCAATGCTAATTTAACTTTCAATTACACCGATGCCAATAGCATTATTGTAAATCCATTAGGTGTAAGAATGGCGCAATTCAATACCGGAGCTTGGTACGATTTAGGTGGTACGCCAAACCCAGCTAATACTGCTTCTTTAGGAAGTGTTGCTGTAACTGGTGTTAATACATTTGGACCATTTACATTTTCTGCAATTAATGGTACTGTATTACCAGTGAAATTAGAGTACATCCGCGGACAAAAATCGGGTGCACAAAATGTAATCAATTGGAAACTTACTTGTCTTTCTACACGCGTAACAATGGAAGTAGAAAGAGGCAACAATAGTCGCCAATTCACGAGCATTCACACCATTCAAGCAACACAAGATCGTTGTGCATTACCATTTGATTTTAATGATGCAGCTCCATTAAACGGAAGCAATTTCTATCGTATTAAAATTACTGATGTAGATGGTCAAGTTTCTTACTCTCCAGTAGTTGCTATCAGCAATGGCAAACGCAATGTTGAAATTGCCGGATTGTATCCTTCAGTTGTTTATCAAACTACTTCTTTAAGCGTAGCTGCTGCAAAAGCAACAACCATTGAAGCACATATTACCGATATGAGTGGCAGAATCGTTAAATCATTCCGTCAAGCCATTCCTCAAGGTAGCAGCATGGTTCCTGTACAATGCGAAAACTTAGCAGCCGGCATGTATCAATTAATAATAACTAGCGATGGTTTAAGCAACGAAACCATTCGATTTATCAAACGATAATTGACAAAATGAATTCAATAAAAAACTCCCGTAAATGCGGGAGTTTTTTATTGTTATTGCCTTGTGGAAAATATTATAGGCTTAGTATTTGTGCAATGCGAATTTATTTTTCACGTTCAACTTTTGCAGCGCCCGAAACAGAAAAATTGGTAACGCCACCACCAATATAAAAAACTGATGCCGCGCCATTTGCGCTTGCTTTCAAAGAAACACTGGAATGTACATGAGCAGATGCAGCTCCAGAAGCTTCAACAGTGGTAGTTTCTGACAATAAACTGCCGGCTTTCATTGAAGCGCTTCCGGATAAATCGGAAACAAAATTCCTTGTTCTTCCTTCCAATTCGGCATATCCTGCGCCTGATACTTGAACATCTATTTTTGGCGCATCAACTTTAGCATGTACAGTTGCAGCACCCGAAATATCTACTTTAATTTGATCTTTATCGGTTAAAACACCTTCTACTTTTATAGATGCCGCACCCGATGCTTTAATGCGATTGATAGCAACGGCATTTACAATAACTTTTAGATGGGCATCGCGAAAATTTCTTTTACCGGTTAGTCGGATTTTTAAAACGTCGTTTACATTTTTAATTTCTACAAATGGCATTATATTGTCATCTGCCTCAATTTCTACTGCATTACTATTGCCCAATTTTACAATTACTTCAAAAGAGCTACCTGCATCTACTGTATTAAAATTATCTACGGATTTGTTTTTCTTAATAATATTTCCACTTCCGGTTACACTTCTACAGCTGGCAAATAAAATGCAACTGGCTAAAACTATACTTAAATATTTCATAATCTTGATTTTTACAAAGGTTTGTAAATAAAACTGGAGATGCAAAACCTTCCTTTTACTAAAATCTGCCACTGAACACAATTATTTTCAAAAACATGCTCAATTTTAGATGTTAAATTACCGCAGCGCTTAAGAATCTTAGTTATCTATACAAGTTGAATTAATTACCTTCGCAGCATCATGACGGAAAAAATGCTCATCCTGGATTTTGGCTCCCAGTATACCCAACTTATCGGCAGGGCAGTTCGTGAAGCCAATGTTTATTGCGAAATCATTCCCTACCATCGCAGTGTTGAAATAACACCTGACATCAAAGGTATTATCCTTTCCGGATCGCCTTTTTCGGTGAACGACAACAATGCTCCAATAGTAGACATTACATCCTTAACCAGCAAAGTACCTGTATTAGGGGTTTGTTATGGTGCCCAACTTACCGCAAAATCTTTTGGTGGCATTGTTGAAAAAAGCGAAATCCGAGAATATGGCCGTGCTACATTAAATATTCTTCAAAACGATCCTTTATTAAAAGATATTACCCAAGCTTCGCAAGTTTGGATGAGCCATAGCGATACCATAAAACAATTACCCGAAGGATTTACCATCTTGGGCAATACCAATAATATTCCGGTTGCAGCATTTAAAAAAGATGCAGGTGAAGGGCATCCTTTATATGGCTTACAGTTTCATCCCGAAGTTTACCATTCTACCGAAGGGAAAACAATCCTTAAAAACTTTTTATTGGGGATTTGTAAATGCAGTCAGGATTGGACGCCGGCGCATTTCATTTCAGATACTGTAGCACAACTCAAAGAAAAGATTGGCAATAAGCGTGTAATTATGGCATTGAGTGGCGGTGTAGATAGTACCGTTGCAGCAACACTTATTCATAAAGCCATTGGAGATAATTTATTTGGCATTTTTGTAGACAATGGCGTATTGCGTAAAAACGAATTTACACAGGTCATCAAAATGTACAATCAACTAGGCTTAAATGTAAAAGGCGTTGATGCTAAACAACATTTTTATGACCAGTTAGCCGGTAAATCGGATCCCGAAGAAAAAAGAAAAATCATTGGACGTTGTTTCATAGAAATTTTTGATCAAGAAGCCCATCGCATTGAAAATATTGATTTCTTAGGACAAGGCACTATTTACCCTGATGTAATAGAATCGGCTTCAGTGCACGGTCCTTCAGCAACCATTAAATCGCATCATAATGTAGGTGGTTTACCCGATACAATGAAATTAGATTTAGTAGAACCGCTTCGAGCTTTGTTTAAAGATGAAGTAAGAAAAGTGGGTGTAGAGTTGGGATTGCCACACGATATGTTATTCCGCCACCCATTTCCGGGGCCCGGTTTAGGCATTCGTATTTTAGGAGATGTTTCGGAAGAAAAGGTACGGTTATTGCAAGATGCTGATGATATCTTTATCAATGGATTGAAAGAAGCCGGATTGTACGCTTCGGTTTGGCAAGCAGGTACCATGTTGCTCCCGGTAAAAAGTGTTGGAGTTATGGGCGATGAAAGAACCTATGAATTTACAGTTGCACTTCGAGCGGTTACTTCTGTAGATGGCATGACAGCCGACTGGGCGCATCTTCCGTATGATTTTTTAGCACATATTTCTAACGAAATTATCAATAGGGTTAAAGGTATCAACAGAGTTGTTTATGATATCAGTAGTAAACCTCCTGCAACCATTGAATGGGAATAACCATACTAAATTGCAAGCATTAAGTAGCATTTATGAAACATAGATTATTATTTTTTCTATACACCATTGTAATAATATTGGGCGCTAGTTTTATAAGCCATGCTCAAAATACAGTTACAATAAAACATCCACTTGTGAAGCAATATAAAGTGGGCATATTTGCGCCGCTTTATCTCGATTCTGTTTTCAAACCAACCGGCGAATATAAATACAAAGAAACAGTTCCAAAATTCATTACGCCAGGATTAGATTTTATTCATGGGGCAGAAATTGCTTTAGATTCCATGAAATTAGATAGTGTGAAAATAGACGCCTATATATACGATTCAAAATCCACTACTATCCCATTAGACCAACTCATCAAAACAAAAAAACTCGATTCTTTACAATTGATGATTGGTTCGGTAAAAGATCCGGAATTTAAACAGCTTGCAGCTTTTGCTTTACAAAAAAATATTCCTTTTATTTCAGCAACTTATCCAAATGATGGAGGCATAACCGGCAATCCCTTTATGGTTATCCTTAACCCCACTTTAAAAGCACATTGCGAAGCTATTTATACGTATATATTACAAAGTCATGGTACAGATAAAATTTTATTGTGCAGAAAAAAAGGCAGTCAGGAAGATAAAGTGGCCGGCTATTTTCAAACTTTAAATACCCGCGAATCGAAACCATTTTTGAAAATTGAAACCTTGGTATTCGACAGTACGATAAGATCGGAAGTGATTCAGAAAAAAATTGATAGCAA
>JBMOEQ010000230.1:0-5501 GCA_049314655.1 Ferruginibacter sp.
ACTTTTTGAAAACAACATCCTTATTAAAAGTTCAAGTGGTTCATTTTTGGGCTTAATACAATGAAGGTTAAAACAAACGCTAGCCATGTTTTTTCAATGCCTTCATTTTTTTCATATTGGCTGCATTTATTATCGTATTTTGAGCACCATCTTTCATTTTACTGTATTATCATGAACGCATTGCAAACGCCAGATTACCTCGTTTTTCTTTTCTACTTTATCATTGTAGCCGGTTATGGTTATTGGGTATACCGCAAAAAGAAAAAAGCAACCATATCTGCATCGCACGATTATTTTCTTGCCGAAGGTTCGCTTACTTGGTGGGCTATTGGTGCATCTTTAATTGCTTCCAATATTTCTGCCGAGCAGTTTATTGGCATGAGTGGTAGCGGCTTTAAAATGGGACTCGCCATTTCTACCTACGAGTGGATGTCGGCAGCAACCTTAATGATTGTAGCCATATTTTTTATTCCGGTGTATTTAAAAAATAAAATTTACACCATGCCGCAATTCCTCAACCAACGCTACAATAGTACGGTGGCAATGATTATGGCAGTGTTTTGGTTATTGTTGTATGTGGTGGTAAACCTTACGTCTATCTTGTACTTGGGTGCATTGGCCATCAATAGTATTTCGGGTATTAATACCACTTTGTGCATGTATGTGCTTGCAGTATTTGCTATTTTCATTACCCTCGGCGGTATGAAGGTTATTGGTTATACCGATGTTATTCAAGTATTCTTTTTAATCTTAGGCGGCTTGGTTACCACTTATCTTGCCCTTAATTTAGTATCCGAAAAATTTGGTACAACAGGTGTTATCAATGGCTTTAAAATTATGACCACCCAAGCCAACGACCATTTTCATATGATCTTTAAACCGGAGAATAAAAATTATATGGATCTCCCCGGCCTCACGGTTTTAATAGGCGGCATGTGGATTGTGAATTTGAATTATTGGGGTTGCAATCAATACATCACACAAAGAGCATTAGGTGCCGATTTGAAAACGGCTCGTAGTGGTATTTTATTCGCAGCATTTTTAAAATTAATGATGCCAATAATTGTTGTGTTACCTGGCATTGCTGCCTATGTTTTGCATCAAAATGGAAATTTTCAAACAGAGTTATTGCAAGGTGGTGAAGTGAATCCCGATAAAGCGTATCCTGTTTTATTGAATTTATTGCCAGCGGGTTTAAAAGGACTTTCATTTGCTGCACTTACCGCAGCCATTGTAGCTTCATTAGCGGGTAAGGCCAATAGTATTTCTACCATCTTCACGTTAGATGTGTATAAGAAAAAATTGAATCCCGAGGCAAGCGAACAAAAAATGGTTCAAATAGGTAAAATAACGGTTATCGTTGCCATGATCATTGCCGTTATTATTGCACCATTAATGGGAATCGATAAAAAAGGGGGCTTTCAATATATACAAGAATATACAGGCTTTGTAAGTCCGGGTATTTTCGCCATGTTCATCCTCGGTTTCTTCTGGAAAAAAGCCACTTCCAATGCAGCTCTTTTTGCTACCGTTGGTGGTTTTGTATTTTCATTGTTCTTCAAGTTTTTACCGGGCATTATGGATCTTTCCTTTCTTCAACAATTTGGATTCGCTAAAGCAAATGACAAAGGCATCTTCGAAATTCCATTCTTAGATCGTATGGGATTCGTGTTTTTCATTTGTGTTGTAGGTATGGTCATTATCAGTAAACTCGATGCTCGAAGAGGCATACAATCCAAAGGCTTAGCAATTGATCGTTCTATGTTTAAGTTATCGCCATCATTTACAGTAGGCGCTTTAATCATCTGTGGCGTATTGGCCGCTTTGTATACGGTTTTTTGGTAAACTGTTATATTTATTTTTTCAAACTATTCCATTTACATTTTGTTACCGCTTAACAAAACCAACTTCTTATGCAAAAAACAAATTTAATTTTTAGAAAACTACTGTTGTTGTCGGCATTCTTTTTTTATGCTGGTCAAGTAAGTGCACAATGGAATAACGGCAAATACATGAAGCAAGCCATTACTCGCACATTGAATTATGCCAAAACCTACGAATCTAGTAGCAGTGTTTATGGCTTCGCAAAGGGATTAAGTTTTTTAGGTACTTACCTCGATCCAACAGGTGGAAAAAGTAATTTTACAATTGAACTCATTGCCAATAAAAAGTACATTTTCATGGGTGGCGGCGATGATGATGCTACAGATGTTGATATTAAAATCACCAAAAACGATAAGGTCATTGCAAGCGATACCAAAACCGATAACCAACCATTCATCAGCTATGCACCCGATGAAACAGCAAGGTATGTACTCACCCTTTCTAACCATGCCTCTAAAGGTGCTTATTGTTGTTTGGTTATTTTAGAATCGGGAGGTATTGCACTCAATACGAGTAGAATCGATGAAGCTAAAAATGCATTATTCGGCACTACTTCAATCGTTCAACAAGTTTCTCCAACCGGTGTCGTTTTTCAAAGTCAAAATAACTCTTGGTGTTTATTTGGCTATTTAATAGAACAAGGTGCCGAGTATAGTATTTATGGAATGCCACTTCGTACCGATTCAAAACATTATTTTGTTGGCGTGGGCGATAACGATGTTCGCGATATTGATATTTGTGTAAACAACAGTGAAGACAGCGATGAAACTTGCAATAAAGAACTCGATGCTACACCTTTGGTAGTACTTAAAAAAGCAACCGCTACGAGCTACGGTTTTAAAATTAAAAATGTTAAATCCGATGGAAGAAGTTTTGTATTGGTGTCTATTTTAAGAGAGTAAATATTCAATGTATGGTATGCAAAGGCAATGCTTAAGTGTATTGCCTTTTTTTGTACGTCGGCATTTTCGATGTATACAGCATTGGTCCTGCTTTACGCTTGTACGCCGGCACAAGGCAAACACACTTA
The DNA here is from genome assembly GCA_049314655.1 of Ferruginibacter sp. Classification (GTDB taxonomy): domain Bacteria; phylum Bacteroidota; class Bacteroidia; order Chitinophagales; family Chitinophagaceae; genus Ferruginibacter. The sequence continues at coordinate 2,915 of JBMOEQ010000230.1, forward strand.
GCTACACCGGGGTACCGCTGCAATCAGGCGTATAGCTTCAAGTGCATCGCTTTATTCAACTGCAGTAATATTCCTATGGATAAGTATGCACAACGTTTTACCAAATTCTTTTCGGACAAGTTTCGGTACTGTATTTATTACCAATTACAAAACCCAACATAATTTCGTGTGTACCCGAGCTTACTGTGTTTAATCGTGTAGTACTGTAATCGTACGCATACGAAACATTCACTGCATCCGATACATGTACACCCGCCATGGCAGCAAAACCATAATCGAAACGATAAGTTGCGCCACCCCAAATCAACTCTTGATATTGAATTTTTACATTCACTTCTTTTTGCATCGGTACGGGTTGAATGTATTTCAACATCACAGAAGGTAAAACACTTACATCTTCATTCAACATAAATCGATAGCCTGCCGATAAAAACAAATGGGGCACCAATTTTCCTTCAGTAAGTTTTACAATGCCCGATGAAAAATCTAGTTTTGTTGGTACCAATTGCTGTGCACTAACGCCCAAAAAATACGAGTCGCTGTACAACCATATACCGGCACTGGCGTCTAATGTACTCTTTCCAATTGCACCGCTTGAACTAACGGCGGGGTCTATAGGGTAATTAGGACCAAAATTAAGTTTGCTGGTATTTAAATTCAATTGATTCATGCCTAAGCCAATACCCGCCGATAAATTTGTTTTGGCCGATAAGCCAATATGATACGCATAAGTACCCATAAAACTCAAGCGTTTAAATGGACCGGTTTGGTCATTTACAATTTGTAACCCAATGCCATGATGTGGAGCGGCAGCAGTATATTCATCCCAATAATTTTTACCCCGCATATTTTCGCCGGTTTTAGAAAATGAAGTGGCGGTTAAGCGTTCATCCTTTTTTCCAATGGGCGAATGTATGGTTAAGTAAGTACTCACCGGAGCATCGGCTAATCCAACCCATTGATGTCGATGAGCTATTTTAATATCTGTATAATTTTCAATACCCGATAAAGCCGGATTGAGTACATAATTGTTTAACACATATTGTGTGTAATGTGGCTTCTGCTGTGCATTTGCAAACACAGTACAAAAAGACAATAGGAGTAATACTACATATTTTTTAGGCATAGTTTTCACTATTTAAAATGTTCAATTATCGAATGATTGAAATAGATCCGCTTAATTTTTTATTCGTTTGTTTAATATTAATGATCCAGTAGTAAGCGCCAACCGGTAATGGTTTACCGTTATAAGTACCATCCCAAGTATTTAAATAACCAGTTTTGCTGTACAATAATTGTCCGTATCTATTAAATATCTCCAACGTAGAAGCCGGATATTTTTCAATATTGGTAATTACCCATTTGTCGTTGATATTATCTCCATTGGGCGAAAATGCATTAGGTACAATAAGATCGGCTAATATGCGAATGCTAATTCGGTCTGTAGCTTTGCAACCAGCTGCCGATGTAACCGTCATGGTTAATACTTGATCGGCATTTCCAATAACAGTTGGTTGTACTAAAGTTGGGTTATTTAATGCATTGGCAGGCGACCAAAGTACACTGATGTTGATACCGCTAGCCGAGCTGTTTAAAGTAGCCGTTTGCCCGGGTAACAATTCTAACACCGTTCCACCAGCATTGGCAATAGGCAGCGGTTGTACATTCACTAAAACGGGCAAACGATTACTTTCGCATTGTCCACTTACAGTTTGCGTTACATAATACGTTGTAATACCCGTACTTAAAGTAGATGGTATTGGGTCAACTGCATTTCCAATGCCGCCTGTAGCAGTGGTATACCAAAGTAAATTTGTACCTGTAGCACTTAATGAAGCCGGTATGCCGTTTAAACAATATTGAATAGGAGAAACCGCTGTAGGTAAAGGCGAAGTAGCAGGTAATGGGTTTACAGTTAATGGAGTAGAAGCCGATACACAACCTGCAGCAGTATTTCTAACCGTAACATTGTAATTACCCGGATTTAATCCCGCAAAAGTCAATCCGCTTTGATAAGTAGTACCATTAATACTATATTCTAATGTTGCACCTGTTGGAGCAGATACAACAATTGTCCCTGTTGTTACTAAACATGTTGGTTGTACTGTTACACTTGCCGTTGGATTAGCCGGTGCACTTGGAATAGCATTTACAGTTAAAGGTGTTGCGCCGGATACACATCCAGTAGCTGTATTACGAACCGTTACATTGTATGTATTTGGACTAAGTCCTGCGAATGTTAATCCACTTTGATAAGTTGTACCATTGATACTGTATTCTAATGTTGCACCTGTTGGAGCCGATACAACAATTGTTCCTGTTGTTACCAAACATGTTGGTTGTACTGTTACACTTGCCGTTGGATTAGCCGGTGCACTAGGAACAGCATTTACTGTTAATGTCGAAGATCCCGAAACACAACCCGTTGCTGTATTACGAACAGTAACATTATAAGTTGAAGGAGTCAATCCTGTAAAAGTCAATCCGCTTTGATAAGTAGTACCATTAATGCTGTATTCTAATGTTGCACCAGTTGGAGCCGATACAACAATTGTTCCTGTTGTTACCAAACATGTTGGTTGTACTG
>JBMOEQ010000231.1:0-5422 GCA_049314655.1 Ferruginibacter sp.
AGTACCGCCTTCTGCACGCACATAATATGTAGTTGCTGTTGTTGGATTAACCACTAAGCTTGCATTAGCGGCAGTACTTGAACCCACTAAATTGGTACATGCCGGTTCGGTATACCATCTCCAGGTTGCACCTGCGCCCAAAACACCACCAGTTTGAGTTAGTGTTACAGCACCACTGCTACAAACACTAGGTAAACTTGCCGATACTCCAGTAGCAGCAACCGAATAAGCCAAAATAGTTAGATCAACTGGTGTACGCACACTCTCGCAAGTTCCATTATAAGTAGCAGCATATATTGAATAAACGCCGGGAGTATTACTATTAGCAATTCCCGAACCCGCCATTCCAATTGGGTTTAATGGAGATGCACTACTGAATGAAGTACCACCTGTTTCAGCGGTATACCATCTTAAAGTAGAAATTGCTCCCGACAATACATTACCCGGTCCGGCAATAACCCAGTTAAACGCACCGGTTTCACCATTCCAATAACTACTGGTTACAAATACATAATTAACACCTGCGGTTAAATTTCTTGATACCAATGCTCCCCAAGGATTACATCCTGCAGCATTACCATCATCATTGGCAATTAAAAAGTTGGTTGCCGGTGAAGCCGGATTAAAAGTGGTTTGATAAATACTACCAAAAACATCGAATGAAGAAGGTGTTCCACAACCGGTAAAAGTATAGGTACCTGTTGTAGTTACATTAAATGTCTGAAGATGATAATATACTGCCGATCCTGGCGATTCTGCAGTATAGGTTGTCCCTTGAGCACTACGTGCAAAAGTAGGCCCTGCAACTACATTACCACTAAATGAGGTAATTGGAACTTGAACACTTGCTGTTAATCCTAAACCGGCACCAATTGATTGACCCTGACAAATGGTGATACCACCAGTTGTATTAGGCGTTGGAGGTTGAGGATTTACTGTAATGGTTACCAATGCCTGATTAGAACATCCACCGCTACCGCCTGTTGCAGTTAATGTATATACAGCTGTTGTTGATGCATTAATAGAAGCAGTGGTTCCATTGGGAGTACCCGAAGTGGTAACACCTGTTGAAGGCGACCAACTGTAGGTAGTATAATTTGATAAAGTTGAAGTAACATTTACACTTGCTGGTGTACCATTACAAGTGGTTATACTATTGCTATTAACAGTTAAAGCAGCAGGCGAAGTATATGTTACGGCTACGGCTGTACGTGCAGTTGCACAAATTGGTGTATAACCAAAAATCATATTAGAACGTAAAGTAGAACTACCACCCGCATCCGTAATATTTAAAAATGCAGCAGCAGGATATCCGCCATCACCGGCTGCTAAATTGGTTGCCGTAAAACCGGCATCGGTTTGCTGCATTTGTACATAAGTATTAGAATTACCAGTATTGGCATTACTATATAAAGTTTGTACTACTACATTACTGGTGCCATCCCATACAAATGGGGTAGAAAATGTATGCGTTACTGTTGCAGGAAAACCAGATGTTGGAATTGTTTGTGCAGCATTACTATACACCATTGTACTTGAACCTGTCATACCGGTTTCAAAAGTTACACCATTGAGTGTAGTAGAACTGGTAGACTTCATATCTATCCTAAAATCGGTTAAAGTACCTGAAAAAGCTGAACCAACTCCGGTAACAATAAATGATAAGGAATTGATTTGTCCGGGTAACATACCTGCCGCTGTTAATTCAGAAGCACGAATTAAAAACTGGTGCTTATTACCACCATAATAATTGGTATAAGGAGCAGGATAACTGGTTGTTCCATTAGAAGTAGTAGCTGTTCCAATAGCTATGGAAGCCGGTGTATTGGCAACCTCAGCAGCCACATAATAAGTAGTACTAGCACTTAATACAGGCGTTGTAAAACTATTTCCTGTACCAACCGGTAACCCACCTGTTGAAGTAGTATACCATTTTGCAGTAGCACCACCGCCAACTGTTGCAGCTAAAGTAGCCGTTTTAGGTCCACAAATTGTTGCCGGAGTAGTAGTTAATAATGTAGGCGCATTTACAGCAACATAAACTGGGGTTGAATTTCCGGTATTGCCCGAACAAGTAACCCTACAACGATACCATGCTGCTGTAGATACTGTTGCAGAATAAGTTGGTAAACTGGTGCCAATATTTGTCCAAGTACCTGGCGCACCAGCAACATCTGGAGCCGATTGCCATTGGAAGGTTAATCCGTTTTGATTTAAACTATTTTGTAAACTTAAATTTAAGGTTTGCGAAGTACATATTGAAGATGGCGAAGCAATGGTATTACCCGGAGCAGGTGTACCTGAACAAGCAGGTGCTGCTTTTATGGTAACATTATCTAAAAATTGATTATCGCCAAAAGCAGAATAAAATTTGAAAGCTACCAAAACTGAGGCTTGGTTACCTGCTGCAATGGGCAGATTAACCGTTTTTAAATTCCATGCAGCCGTTCCTGATGCTAAACTACCATCGTGCCTTGGAATAAAAGCACCGGCATTTACCCAATTTGTTCCATCTAATGAATATTGAATTTGTACACCCTCAGTTAAATAAGTACCTGCATTATAAGAGGTGTTATTTTCGTTTCTCCAATAAAACTCCACATCTACAAAATTGGTACCTGTGGTATTGATTGATGGAGAAATTAAACGCTCTTCGCTACCTGTAGGTGCACTAAAAGAATTGTATTGAATCATACGTGTACCAGAATTTGGACTCGTAGTAGGATTAGTACCAGATGTAACTAAACTTATATTACTTCCACTACCGCTTACAATTGCCGATCTCCAGCATTCTAATGCTAGAGTTGTATTATTAAAACCATTGCTATAAGGTAAGGTTCCGGTACATGACCAAGTTATTCTTACTTGTCCTGCACCACCACGGCCACCACGTCTATCGGAACTGTTTCTTGCTTGTCCGCCAGAACCTCCTGAACCCGGCACATTGCCAGGATTACCATCACCCCCATTCCCAGAAGTTAACGCCAACCCCGTAGCCCCTATTGCACCATTAGTAACCACTAAACCAGGTGTAGCACCTGTACCTGGGTTACCATCACTTGCCGAACCTGCGCTACCACCACCGGCACCGCTTGAAGTACCATTGGAGGCAGCATCGCCCCCTTTTCCACCATAAAAATTTGTAGAAGAAGCCGTATTACCGGTAGATATTTTAACCGCACCCAATGAACCGGAGTTATTTGAAGAAGCAACCGGTCCTCCTTTACCCCCAACTGCTAATATAGTACCGGTAGTATTGAACCAAGAAGGTTGACCATCGCCACCGGCTGCCCCGTTATTTTGAACACCACCTGCACCAACAGTAACGGTATATGTATTACCTGGTACAACAATTATGGTATTGCGGGCATAAGCACCACCCGAGCCACCACCACCAGCGGCATTACTACCACTTACGCCACCACCGGCGCCACCGCCACCCCAACATTCAACAGTAATAGAGGTAACACCGGATGGGGCTACCCAAGATCCAGTAGTAGTTATGGTTTGAACATTCTGTGCAGATAAAACTTGAGCACAAAAAATGGCTATAAAATCTTCACCTTACTAGACAACTATTTACAAAAAAATGGCTATAAAAAAGATGAAAAGAAGTTTAAATGATTTTTTTATGCTTACGAAAGCATTCATGTAATGATTTGGCAAGATTATTGCACTATGAAACGTGCGTGTAGGGTTTATCCTGCTCGATTGGTAATCAGTGTAAGGTAAAATTTGTTTCATGTTGGTTCAATAAGTGATCAAATTTTCGAAATCAAAAGGTATAGGTATATTGTAAAAATCATCAAGGAAATGATTTATCAATAGGATAATCAATACTGTCAGGAAATTTTGGAGATAATTATTTGTTGATATGGATAATCTAATCCTCTAGAATTCAACAATTTGGATAAGTTAATACTGTTCATATAGATTGCTTTGGTTTACTAAATTAAGCTCCTGCATCATCCATATAACAAACTAACTAGTTGCAATTTATGATTAAAATCTTACATCTACAAGATATTAATCATATTTTTTAATGTATATACCTAACGAGCGTTGGTGTTTTATACACTAAATCAATTGTTTGGATTGTTAATGTGGCTTTTTGATTACAGGACATTGGATAAAAAACTATCAAATTAGCCTTACATACAATCAAACGAACATATTTTGGGTTTATTGTATTCCCTTCAATTTTAATATTTTTTCTAAAGGACAAAAGCCAGTAAAAACAGATTGAATAAGGTTGATACCTACAAAACCGGCCAACCCAATCCAATAAATATGCACCGTTAAAGCTAATGTTATACTTAGCAAAACCATAGAACCTGCGGTTACTCGAATAATTTTCTCTCTCATAATGTTTAATTTAATAGCTCGATTTTTCTACCGGTAAAATAAATGCCCTCACCGGAAAATGATTATTGGTTTCAATATTATATGCTTTTATCGCTTCTATGGCATTATCGGCCGATTGGCTATCGGTAAAACTGAACAAGAAAACAGAATCGAACTTTTCTTTTCCGGCACTAAACCATTCATCTAACATATTAACGGGTGGATGGTCTTTTATGCCCGTAGTTTCCGTAACACTAAAAACATGGATGCCCGAAGCGGATAATAATTTGCCCACCGCTTCTTGTTGTTCTTTTATACTGGTTACAAATAATAATTTCATGATGGTAATTTTAAAAGTGAATAGATCCACTGCTTTTTTATTTTTTTCTTTTCATTTTAAAGTAAATCAAAGGCACAACCAATAAGGTTAAAAAGGTAGAGGTAATTGTTCCACCCATTAGAGAAATGGCCAAACCTTGAAAAATAGGATCAAACAAAATAATTACGGCACCTAAAACCACTGCTCCTGCTGTTAATAAAATTGGCGTTGTACGCACTGCACCTGCTTCAATAATGGCTTGCTTTAATGGAACACCATCATTTAAACGGATATCTATAAAATCTATCAGCAATAAAGAGTTCCTAACCATCACCCCCGCCAAAGCAATAAACCCAATCATAGAAGTAGCACTGAAATATGCACCCATCATCCAATGTCCAAACACAATTCCAATTAATGATAATGGAATAGCCGCTAGCATTACAATAGGCACTGTAAAGTTTTGAAACCATGCAACAATCAGCATATATATAATTATAATGGCTACTAAAAAGGCAATGCCTAAATCTCTAAACACCTCATACGTAATTTGCCATTCGCCATCCCATTTCAACGTGAAATTTTCTTCACTTTCGGGTTGTTTGCTATACTCTTCCGTTAATGTATACCCTTTAGGAATGGGAATATTTTTAATAGATTCGGAAATATTGCTCATGGCATAAAACGGGCTTTCCAAATTTCCCGCCATATCGGCTACCACATATACCACACGCTTTTGATTTTTACGATATATACTTT
>JBMOEQ010000232.1:0-5404 GCA_049314655.1 Ferruginibacter sp.
TTATTAAAATCTTTATCCTTGTAAACATCTGTTTTATTGAATACTACTATTGCCGGAACTTGATACGCTTCGGCAGTAATTAAAAAACGATCTATAAATCCTAAAGAAGTTTTGGGTTCGCGTAAAGTGGCAAAGAGTAAAGTTTGATCGAGATTAGACGCCACAATATGATGCTGGTTTTTATTGTGCGGCGAAACTCGGGTAATATAATTTTTACGATCATCAATATCTGTGATGGTAACCACATGCTCGACTTCATTTTCCATTTCTGCAATAACCGTATCGCCAACTGCAATAGGATTGGTAGAAGTGATATTGCCAATTTTGAGTTTGCCTTTAATTCTTGCCTGATAAAAATTACCAGCCGCATCTTTTACAGTATACCAACTGCCTGTACTTTTATAAACGGTTAACTTCATGTACTGCGAATTTCAACAATAAAACTCAAATTGAAACAGAAATTAATAGAATCCATAAAAGGCATTAAGGAAATTTCTTGAAAACAGTAAAACGCAGTAAAAATTCAATACATAAAATCAATAAGGCTACTATTAAAAAAACAACAAACCGTTCGCTATACCGCGTAAGTGTGGAGATATCTACTTTCGATTTTTCTAGTCCATCTATAGCGGTGTAAATATTTTCTAAACCGGCATTATCTTTTGCCCTAAAGTATTTACCGCCGGTTTCTGTAGCAATGATGTTCAATAATTTTTCATCAATGGTTACTTTCTGTTGTTGGATGATTACACCCAATTCGGTTTGAACCGGAAATGGTGCATACCCATCTGTACCTACACCTATCGTATATACTTTTACTCCAAATGCTTTGGCAATTTCTTTGGCATTTGCCGGACCAATTAAACCGCCATTATTTTCACCATCGGTTAATAAAATCACTACTTTACTTTTAGACTTACTTGCCCTTAAACGATCAACACTGGTTGATAAGCCATCGCCAATTGCAGTTCCATCAACAATTAAACCATTACGGATACTTTCTATGGCCGATTTTAATACGTTTTTATCTGTAGTTAATGGACATTGCGTAAAGCTTTCTCCCGCAAAAATTACTACGCCAATTCTATCCGTTAAACGCTTATCCATAAAATCTAACGCTACTTTTTTGGCTGCTTCCAATCTGTTGGGTACAAAATCTTGTGCCGTCATACTTCCACTTACATCAATGGCCAAAATAATATCAACGCCTTCTCCTTCGGCTTGTTGCTCTACATTCTTTACCTGCGGACGAGCCATTGCCAAAATAATAAACACCAATCCTATTAAACGCAATATAAAAGGGAAATGACGCAAGCCGGTTTTCCAAGAATGCATGCCTTTAAATGCAGAGATAGAAGTAACCTTCAAACTCACGCCGGTTTTGTTGTGCGAACGCCAATACCAAATGGCCAGTAGCGGAATTACAAACAACAATCCCAATACCATCGGGTAAGCAAATTGGATATGTTGTAAATAATTAAAAAACATAGTTGATGATAATTATGGAGTAGAAGTTGTACTCGCTTTTTGCTGTTGATGTAATGTTTGTATCAATAATTCAATGGTATGTATACAATTTTTATTTTCTTCACTTGAGGCTATATATTTAGCAAATTTAACGGCATCACCACAACGCAATGCCGATGCGGTGGATGTAAACAAAGTTTGCTCTATGGGCATTGATTTTAATTTCATCAATAAATCTGATGTGGTATCATTTAAAAAATAACTACCTCTGTAAGCCGATAAATAGTTTTTTGAAATTGTACTGAGTTGCGTATGATAATGCCTCAATTGATCCATCTCTTGCAAAGGCAGTGTTTTTAAAGATTGTAATGCAGCCATCGCTTTTACAAATGCATCTTCCGGCGTAAACAATAATTTTGATTTACGTTTCCAATTTTTATACAAGAAATAAATTAAAACAATCAATAGTAATGCACTCCCTATTCCGGCAATCCAATACCAATAAGGAATATCTTTTTTTATTTCTTTAATAGGATAAATATCTTTTAGTTGACTAGATGTATCGGCAACCGAAAAAGAAACAGCAATAGGAAATGAATCCGAAAATACTGTGATAACAGAATCAGACTTACTATCTGCAAACCGTAAACGAAAATCGGGAAACATCCACTTCCCCGAATCAAAACTGGTGAAAACAAATTGTTGCCGTGTACCAATGAGTTGATCATTCGAAAAAATAGAATCGGCTTTGAGGGTATTGATTTTTTCGAAATGCAATAATGAATCGGCAATTTGAATTTGTGGTGCTGTATATTGTTTACTATTGAAATGCGCTTCAATGGTTACATTAAATTGCTCGCCAATTAAAATTTGGTTTTTATCAACAGTCGTTTTTACTTCCGGCAATTGTGCAAATACAACTTCAAGTTGCAAACAACAGCAAAGTAAAAAAAATGAAACTATATATTTTGTTGAAACCTTCAATCTATCCTAAGTTCTTTTTATAAAAAATTGTTGTAAAATTTTTACATAGTCTTCATCGGTGCGAAGATGTAATAAATCGGCCCCGGCTTTACGGAAATACTGTTTACATTGTTCACTTTGATCCATAAAGTATTTTTGGTATTGATAACGTACCAAAGGATCGCTGCTGTTTACCCATGTTGTTTTACCGGTTTCCAAATCTTCTACTTGAAGCAAACCGGCATCGGGCAATTCCATATCCATTTTGTCGTATATCCTTAATCCAATTACATCATGCCTTCCACCAATCACCCGCAAATCATTACCATACTGCACATCTTCAAAATCGCTCATCAAAAAGGCAATGCTTTTACTTTTTACCGATTGATTAAAACGTCGTATAGCCGATTCCATATTGGTAACCTTGCCTTGCGGTTTTGCAGTTAACATTTCTCGAACAATATACAATGCATGCTGGCGACCTTTTTTGGGTGGAATATATTTTTCTACCCGATCGCTAAAAAAAATAACGCCTACTTTATCATTGTTATTAATGGCACTAAATGTAAGTACAGCACCAATTTCAGTTAGCAAATCTTTCTTCCTACGCATGCTGGTACCAAATAAATTGCTGGCACTTACATCTATCAATAAAAAAACGGTAAGCTCTCTTTCTTCTTCAAAAACTTTGGTAAAAGGATGACTGAATCTTGCACTCACATTCCAATCTATAAACCGTACATCATCACCGGCAGCATATTCCCTTACTTCCCTAAAACTCATGCCCTTGCCTTTAAAAGCAGAATGATATTCCCCCGTAAATAAATGCGTGGTAATCTTCTTGCTGATGATTTCAAGTTCCTTAACTTTTTTTAGTATGTCGGCTGTTGAGAGCAATGGAAAATGGTTTAGTTGTTTAGGGTTTAGGGTTTACATAAATACACCAAACTATGGTACATGAACAGCACGTAAAATTTCATTGATGATCATTTCCACATCTACATTTTCTGCTTCGGCTTCATACGTTAACCCAATTCTATGGCGCAACACATCTTTACAAATGCTGCGCACATCTTCCGGAATTACATAAGCTCTTTTTTGTAAAAATGCATGGGCTTTTGCGGCCAATGCCAAATTGATGCTTGCACGTGGCGATCCACCAAAACTGATCAATGGTTTTAATTTGGGCAAATTGTATTGATCCGGAAAACGGGTTGCAAAAACAATATCCACAATGTATTGCTCTACTTTTTCATCTAAGTAAACTTGTCGTACCAATTCTTTTGCGGCTAAAATTTCACTAGTAGAAGCTACCGCAAAAACTGGTGCTGCATTTTGTTCAATTGTATTTTGACGAATAATTTGTTGCTCTTCTAATTTAGATGGATACTGAATCACCACTTTCAACATAAACCGATCTACTTGGGCTTCGGGTAAAGGATAAGTACCTTCTTGTTCTATGGGATTTTGTGTGGCCAATACCAAAAAAGGTTCGGGCAATGGATAAGTACTATCGCCAATGGTTACCTGCCGTTCTTGCATTGCTTCCAATAAGGCACTTTGTACTTTTGCAGGTGCACGATTGATTTCATCGGCCAAAATAAAATTAGAAAAAATAGGGCCCTTCCTTACCAAAAATTCGTTTCTCCCTTGATTGTAAATCATTGTACCTACCACATCTGCCGGTAATAAATCGGGGGTAAATTGTATTCTGCTAAACTGTGCATCAATGGCCTGTGCCAAAGATTTTATTGCAAGGGTTTTGGCCAATCCCGGAACACCTTCTAATAACACATGACCATTACTGAGCAAGCCAATCATCAGGCGTTCTATCATTCCATGTTGGCCCACAATTACTTTACTCAATTCGTCATTGATGCGTTGGATAAATCCGGATGCATAATTGATTTTTTCATTGAGCAAACGAATGTCATCGGCTGTTTGTACCATAACTTAATAGATATTATTCAATTGAAAATTACACCATCTTCCTGCAGAATGGCGGTGGTTTGCAAATTACGAACAAAGCCCCGAGTTTGGGGATTGAAATCGGATAAGCGGATAAAATATCTGTTAAAAGAAAATTACAGGTTGCTTAACCCAAATATTTTCCAACAATGGGCACCCTACGGCCTACCCCAAATGCTTTGGGCGATACTCGAATGATTGGACAAAACTGATTGCGTTTGTATTCATTCATATTCACCATACGCAAAACCCGATCTACCAATGCGGCATCAAAACCTTGCGCTTTTATTTCATTTGGCCCCTGCCTACGTTCGATGTATTGAAACAATAATTTATCCAATACTTCATAATCGGGTAAAGAATCGGCATCTTTTTGTCCGGGCCTTAATTCTGCACTCGGTGCTTTGGTAATAATATTTTCCGGAATACAAGATGCAGTACTGTTGATATAATTTGCTAAAGCATATACTTGTAATTTATAGCAATCGCCCAACACGCCTAATCCTCCTGCCATATCGCCATACAAAGTACCATAACCAGTTGCCAATTCGCTTTTGTTAGATGTATTCAATAAAATGTATCCAAACTTATTGGCAATAGCCATCAATAAATTTCCCCTGCTTCTGCTTTGTATATTTTCTTCGGCAATACTAAAAGGCAGATCGCCAAAAATTGGATGCAATTCTTTTAAAAAAGTATTGTAAATATTTTTGATGGGTAAGATATCGTAAGGATTGCCTAAGTTTTTACTCAATTCAACGGCATCATCAACAGAATGATCGGTTGAAAATTGAGAAGGCATTAATAAGGCTCTAACATTTGCTGCACCCAATGCCCTGCAAGCTAATGCTATAGTAACTGCGCTATCTATGCCACCACTGCTTCCGATAATTGCTTTGGTAAATCCCATCTTGCTGAAATAATCTTTGATGCCCATCACCAATGCATCATGAATTTGAGGAATATTCAAATTTTCGTGCAATAGTTTTGGATCCAGTTCTTTATC
>JBMOEQ010000233.1:0-5399 GCA_049314655.1 Ferruginibacter sp.
TGTAATGCCCATCTGAAACCATGGATATAAGCTGTACCCAACCCTAATTTTCCTTTTCTTTCTTCTAAAAACAACTGACCGGGAAATTTTGCAAAAAGCGATTTTACAATATCAGCCGTACCATCGGGCGAGCCATCGTCTATTACAAGCACATGGAAGCGCTTCTGCAAGTTTATAACTGCCGAAATGATATTTTCGATATTCTCCTTCTCGTTATAAGTGGGTATAATTACTAACTTTTCCAATAGCTGCTATTATGATGGACAGGAGCGAATTTACAATTTGTGCTTTAAAAACACCATCATAAATTGTCAACACCAAAATTTAATTGTTTTTTAACAAGGCTCTATTAAAAATTTCAGTGAGCTTTTGCTTGGTATGTAGGGGAAAATCGCCTTTCATCATCCAATCGTAATATTGAGGTTCGGACTTTAATACATCTACTACTGAACGGCCTTTATGCTTACCAAAATTAAATATTTCAACTCCTTTATCATCCATTAAAAATCGGCGAGCATAATCTACAATTCTTTCTTCCCCAATTTTACCCAAAATTGAATCTACAGTACCGCCTAATTGAGGATATTTATCTAATTGAGATAATAAAACGTCAATAGTAGCATCTACATCAGCTTCTGCACTATGCGCATCTACAAGGTCTTTTCCACAATAAAATTTATAGGCAGCAGTTAATGTACGGGGCTCCATAGAATAGAATATATGTTGCACATCTACCATACGGCGTGTACTTAAGTCTACATCCATACCTGCACGAAGAAATTCTTCCATTAACATAGGAATATCAAAACGGTTGCTGTTATAGCCTCCCAAATCGCAGTTTTCAATAAATTGTTTCAATTCGTTTCCGGCTTGCTTAAAAGTGGATTCATTTTTCACCATTTCATCAGTAATTCCATGAATAGCAGTAGTTTGGGCCGGAATGGGCATTTCGGGGTTAATAAGCTTACGTTTGGTTACCCGAGTACCATCCGGATTGATTTTTATGATGGCAATCTCCACAATTCTATCTGAGGAAAGATTAACACCGGTTGTTTCTAAATCAATAAAAGCAATAGGACGGGAAAGCGTTAAAGACATGGTCGGAATCTATTTAATAGGTTTTAAATAAGTAGGTATTTTAAAAATCAGCCTAAAGAACATAACAAAACATATTTTTATACGTTTTATGAATGCAATGTGCCTTGTTTTCAAAAGCAAGATAACATTTTAATAGAGATAATTTAAAACCACTCATCCTTTAATTACAGGTTTTGTATATTTGTAATTCAATGATTCAACATTAAAATCAAACTCACTATGAAAAAAGCCCTTTTAATATGCGCTGTTGTTGCATTTACGGCTACAATTTTTTCTTCATGCGGCCCTAGCAGAAGAGGTTATGGTTGTCCATCTGTAAATGCAGTACGTTAATGATCAATTGGATTAATTTAAGCGAAATATCGCAATTAGATACGATTCAAGAAAAGTCGTTAACAACCCCACAAATCATTTTTAAACATAGCACACGCTGCTCTATCAGTAGCATGGCAAAAAGTAGATTAGAACGGGGTACTCCTCCGGATACAATAGATTTTTATTACCTCGATTTAATCAGCTATAGAAATGTATCGAATGCTATCGCCGAAAAATTTCAAGTATTTCACGAATCGCCTCAAATTTTACTCATAAAAAACGGAGCGTGTACTTACGATGAAAGCCATACAGGTATTAGCTTAGAAGAAATATTAGAGCAGGCTTAACAACACCCCTACTTTACCTTTGTATTTGCTTCAGCCATTTTTACCATTGCCCAATAGGGAGGCATGTATTTTTTTTCTTGTTGAAACTGTTGAATGGCTATGCTCGTTTGGGTTCTTACCCGATTATACCAATCTACAAAATATTCATTACGCAAAGCCGTAGTGGCATCCATACCTTCCGGTATCATACCAACATAACCCAAAGAATTTTTTATAAAACACCAAGCTTTAATACAACGTGCAATAGGTAATTTCCAAATATTATATCCAATAGGTACCCCTTTATTGGCTTCTGTAATCAAAGCATCCATCACCGCATTATCGAGATGATCTTTCAGTAATGTTTCGGGATTAATCCATTCGGCAACGATTTGCAATTGCGGATCATATTCCAAATCGGAAGGCATTTGTGTAACAAAATGTTTTACTCCAAAATCGCTCATCCATTGTACCACTCCTTTTGAAGAGATGGTAGAATTAGATTGCCATAGTTGTACCCCAAAATGTTGGTATGCATTGGAGCCCACTTCTGAACAAAACATTTTTTTATCATTAAAATAATCCATCTCAAAATCGTACGGAATATGCTTTTGCTGTGCCAACCGATATGCATAAGCGGCAGCATGATGCGGTAATAACGAATCTTTATGTATTGCGGGTAATTGACGATTAGGACGCAACACCATAAACCGTAATTTCTTGTCTTTCAAATACGATTCAGCAGTAGCAATGGCAACCCCTTTTTCAATATGCGCTTCTATAAAATAAGGTTGATGAGTAGCACTATCTACATACAATAACGCTACATGCGAAAAATTACCCGGATAATCATTGGCTCTAGAAATTAAGGCAGATACTTCAGCACCACCCCTTGATACAAACAAATCGCCGCTTTGCACTTGTATGTTTTGAATGGTTGTTGCGGGAGTAAATGTGGCATCATCATTAACCGAAAAAACAGGATTAAATGGAAAACCATTACTTTGTAAAAGCACTTCTTCTACTGCTGCACGCATACCATATTGTAATTGATAAATTCCATTACGCACTGATACCGATTGAATATCCCAACTAGAAGCAATGTGCTTAATAAATTTCCGATACAACCGATAACGATCAATAAAACCTTGAGTGTACTTTGGTCGTGCTGCAATTAAGGTTGCTGTGTTGAAAAAAACTTGAAGCCATTGTTGATATAATGCAGATGTTATAGCCGGTTTTTGTATCAAGATATTTTGAAAACAAGAATCGAGTTGAGCTTGTACAATTTTTACTTGTTCATCAACCGTATTAGTATCCGAAAGTTTTGCTGCGTTAAATTGCTTTTCCATCTGTTGCCAAACACTATCTTGATTCCAAATAAATGGCTTAGCACTAGATTTCACCATCGGCTTTATGGTGAAATCGGGAATCAATAATAGCAAGTATAAAACAACAAGTGCCAGAACAAAACGGAACAACTTTTTTAACATGCGTAGTTTTTACAACGACAATAAAAAGGATTTAAGTGCTTGGGCATCTGGCATAATTTTCACCGATTTCTTTTCTAAAGCCAATTGCGCTTTTACTTGTTCGGGAATGGGTACCGGTTGCTGTATCACTGGTTCAACCACATCGTAAAATTTCACCGGATGTGCAGTTTCTAAAACAATACCTTTCAATGTAGGGTGATTCAGTAAATAATTTTCTAACGCTAAATAACCAACCGCACCATGTGGATCGAGTAAATAATGTTGCGCTTCTAAAATGCGCTTTAAGGTTACTTTAGTATCCTCATCCGAAATACTTACCGAAGAAAACCTGGCTTTCAACGCAGGAAAATTGTGTTGAAACATTTCGAGGATGCGCACAAAATTACTGGGGTCGCCCACATCCATGGCATTGGATAAAGTAGCTACTGCTTTTTTAGGTTGATATTGTTGCGTTTCCATATAAGCCGGAACAATATCATTGGCATTACAAGCAGCAATAAAATGTGTAACCGGCAAACCCGAAAGATGCGCTAAGATACCTGCACAAATATTCCCAAAATTACCACTGGGCACCGAAAATACAGGGGCTTGTGCTTTTGTTTTCCATTGACGATAAGCCAAAAAATAATACAATTGTTGTGGCAACCATCGAGCCACATTAATAGAATTGGCAGATGTTAGAAATAATTGAGCATTCAATGCATCATCAGTAAATGCTTGTTTTACCATCAACTGACAATCATCGAAAGTACCTGAAACTTCCAATGCATGAATATTTTTTCCTAACGTAGTAAGTTGCTTTTCTTGAACCGAACTTACTTTTCCGGATGGATATAAAATAACCACTTCAATACCTTCAACGCCATAAAATCCATTGGCCACAGCCCCACCGGTATCGCCTGAAGTTGCTACAAGCACGGTTACCTTACGATCGCTATCTCTTAAAAAATAGCCCAAACAACGACTCATAAATCTTGCACCAACATCTTTAAATGCCAATGTTGGACCGTGATACAATTCTAATACTTTAATATTTTCGGAAACCGGAATTAATGGAATATCAAAATTGATGGTTTCTGTAACAATTTGTTTCAATACATCATCCGGAATAGTAGTACCCACATAAGGCTTCATAATTTCAAAAGCCAAATCGGGAATGCTAATGGATTCAATATTATTGATGATATCAGCCGAAACTTGTGGAATATATTGGGGAAAATAAAGGCCTTTATCCGGCGCCTGTCCTTTAATTGCAGCTTCCCTAAAATCTACGTTCGGCGATTGTTTATTGGTACTGTAATATTGCATAAAAGAAAAGAATTCGGAATGGTTGAAAAGGGTTATTAATGGTTTGGAATTATGCCTACGCTCCTACTATTGCTACACCTTCCTTACTGATAGTAGTTACATAGGTATGAAAATCGAGTCCAATTGTTGTGTATATAGTTTGCATTACCCATTCTACTTCAAGTGCGGTTGCTTCGGTTGTACTCAACATAAAAACCGAAGGCCCCGAGCCCGAAATGCCACCACCTAAAGCACCTGCCGCTTTGCATTGTTGCTTTACATCATCAAAACCCGGAATTAAAATGCTACGTACCGGTTCAATAATTACATCTTCTAAAGAACGGCCAATTAAAGCCATATCATTTTGCATAAAGCCGGCTACCAATCCGGCAATATTGCCCCATTGTTTAATCGCATCTTTCAACAATACTTCTTTGCGTAAAATCTGACGGGCATCGGAAGTTTTTACTTCTATTTGTGGATGCACAATGGTAACAAATAAATCGGGCGCAGGAATTGATACAATATCGAGTGGATGAATGCTGCGTATTAAAGTTATTCCACCATAAATACATGGTGCAATATTATCGGCATGTTTAACGCCGGTGGCTACTTTTTCGCCAAACATGGCAAAGCGAACCAAATCTTCTTTAGAAAAAATATTACCCAATAAATGATTGGCTGCAACTACGGCACCTGCAGCACTGGCAGCACTTGAACCTATACCACTACCCGGCTTAATGCGTTTATGAATGGTTACTTCAAATCCTAATGGTTGCTCCAATTCTGCAATCATTTCTATCAAAGGCGCTCCGGCTGTATTTTGTGCCGGATCGGTGGGTAAAGGAAACCCATCGGCACTGTGTATGATTACTTCGGG
>JBMOEQ010000234.1:0-5351 GCA_049314655.1 Ferruginibacter sp.
GTTGAATTTCTCCGTCTCCTTCTATTTCATTTCCTAAATTCACTTCAATTAAATCTTCTACTAATGGGGGGGTAGGTTTAGTTAATGGCCATTGAATAAAAATGGCTAATAATATTACTGCACCGCAAATGATTGCCGTGTAGCTGAATGCCTTTTTTCTTTTTTCAATTTCGAAACTCAAATTCATGGTGTTGCTAAAATACATCGTAAAGATATTTTATTCTACTTTATGGATGTAATACTGTGCCAAATTTCACAGCTTCTGTTAAAGGTTTAACAAAATATTGCGTGATTGAAGCTTAGTGCGTTTTTAAGAAGATATCGTATCCAAAACGTAATATGGTTGCCGTAATGACCAACAGAAAAAATACCCTAATGAAACGATTGCCTTTTAAAATGGCTAAGCGTGCTCCAAAGAATGCACCGGTTACATTGCAAATAGCCATTGGAATAGCAAATTGATATAAGATATGCCCCGTTGCACTAAAGAAAATAATGGAACCCATATTGGTAGCCAGGTTTACAAATTTGGCATGTGCACTAGCTTTTAAAAAATCGAATTTCAATGCACTTATAAAAAAAATGATTAGGAAACTACCTGCACCCGGACCAATAAACCCATCATAAAATCCAACAATCAGTGCAAATAAACTGCCATATAGCATTTCCTTTTTTGAAGAAATGCTTGTTGCCGATACAATACCAAAATCCTTTTTGGTAAAAGTGTAAATGCCCACACCAATCAATACAAAAAAGAAAATAGGTTTCATCAATTGGTTATTGATATGTGCAACTGTATATGAACCGGAATATGCGGCCAACAATGCAATACCACACATAGTAGCCAATAATTTGAAGTGTACTTTTATTTTGCCGGCAAATTGAATGGCTGCAATTGCTGTACCCGTAAACGAGGGTATTTTAGTAGTGCCCAATAAAGTAGCAAGCGGATATTGTGGTAAGGTAAGTAAGGTTGCAGGGGTTTGTATTAATCCGCCACCGCCAACAATAGCATCTATAAAGCCGGCAGTAAATGCAGCGCAACATAATATCAACAAATCCTGCGTCATTTGTTGTAATTTCTTTCGCCAAATAATAAACTGCCAATCCTAACCATATTACTGCCTTGTGCAACTGCAATGGTATAATCGCTGCTCATGCCCATTGATAGTATTGTACAATCGATACCCGGGCATTGTATTTTTTTTAAGGCTTCAAATTGAATGTACAATTGTTTAAATTCATTTTCAATGATGGCCGTATCGGAAGTAAATGAAGCCATACCCATTAAGCCTTTGATGCATACATGGGGTAAGGGTTGTACATTAATGGCTTCAATAATTTCATACAATTCGGCTGCGTTTAAACCAAATTTGGTTTCTTCTTGTGCAATATGCATTTGAAGTAAACAATCTATTACACGATTTTGCTTTTGTGCTTGTTTATTGATTTCTTTCAGTAAAGAAAAACTGTCTACCCCATGAATAAGGTATACAAACGGTGCAATGTATTTTACCTTGTTGCTTTGTAAATGACCAATAAAATGCCACCGAATATCTTGTGGTAATAAAGCGGCTTTATCTACCAATTCTTGTACATAATTTTCGCCAAAATCTTTTTGTCCTAATGCATACAGTTCTGCTATGGCATCATTGGGTTTGGTTTTTGAAACGGCTACCAATGTTGCTTTATTGGATAATTCCTGTAAGATGGAATGATAGTTTGTAGTATTAATGAGCATAAAATTGTACTTGGCCTATTTTTATTGCAATTACAACCTGCAATATGAGCATAAAATTTACAACTGTAGGCAATTTTTTTCATCTGTTTTGTAGTTTTTTAATTTTTAGTCGTATTCCTTTTTTGAATAGCGTGTAAAAGGTTAACTACAACAATTTTCATTATAAGATGAGGTGATAATAATCATTTTATGCATGTAATTTATTTGTAAACTTTGTACATCGTTAAAATAAATTTACCCTATGATGTAGCTTTATTTTAACCGGCTGCCAAATACATTTAGAACATTTTAAAACGATTGTAATATGTCAACAACATCCTCATTATTTAAGGTTAAAGTCAATGGCTCCGAAATTCAAATTACGCAAGACCAATTAGATCAGTTGGATATTTTTCAACTGTCTTCCAATGCGTATCATTTGCTTTTGGATGCACAATCAATACATGCACAAGTTACAGATAGAGATGACGTAGGTAAAAAAGTACATGTAGAAGTTGAAGGCGAATCATTTGATGTAGAAATTAAAGATCCTTTAGATCAGATGCTTGATCAAATGGGCTTTGGAAAACAACATGCCAAACAATTAAAAGAAGTAAAAGCCCCTATGCCCGGAGTGGTATTAAATATTGCTGTTGAGGAAGGACAAGCAGTTAATGAAGGCGATAGCATCCTTATTTTAGGTGCCATGAAAATGGAAAACAACATCTTAATTCATGCCGACGCAGTGATTAAAAAAATCAATGTAAATCAAGGCCAAGCTGTAGATAAAGGCCAAGTATTGGTTGAATTGGAATAATTCCATTGTTAAAACAAAATAGTATTTAAAAGTTTATTCAATGTTGCATTAGTCAACTTTAAAAAGATTTTCCATGAAAAAAATATTAGTTGCCAATAGAGGAGAAATAGCCTTACGCATCATGCGTACCATTCGAAAAATGGGTATTAAAACTGTGGCCGTATATTCAGAGGCCGATAGAAATGCTTTACATGTTTTGTTTGCTGATGAAGCCGTTTGTTTAGGTCCTGCGCCATCGGCACAATCGTATTTGAACGGCGATAAAATTATTGAATTTGCTAAAGCTTTGCAGGTAGATGGCATTCATCCCGGGTATGGATTTTTAAGTGAAAATGCCGAGTTTGCGCAAGCGGTTGAAAACGCAGGCATAACGTTTATTGGTCCTAGTGCCGATGCTATGCGAGTAATGGGTTCTAAACTAGCGGCGAAAGACTGTGTGAAGCATTATAATATACCAATGGTGCCCGGCATTGATAAAGCGGTAGAAGATTTAGATGCTGCTGTAGCCATTGCCCAACAAATTGGTTTTCCTATTTTAATTAAAGCTTCGGCAGGTGGCGGAGGAAAAGGGATGCGAATTGTAGAAAAAGCCAGTGAGCTTAAAGAACAAATGGAACGTGCTATTAGTGAAGCAAAGGCTGCATTTGGAGATGGCTCGGTATTTATAGAAAAATATGTAACCTCACCAAGGCATATAGAAATACAAGTATTGGCCGATAAATTTGGTAATACCATTCATTTGTTTGAACGGGAATGCAGTATACAACGCAGGCACCAAAAAGTAATTGAAGAATCGCCTTCTTCAGTATTAACGCCCGAGTTGCGTAAAAAAATGGGTGAAGCTGCCGTGATGGTGGCCAAATCGTGCAACTATACCAGTACAGGTACAGTAGAGTTTTTAATGGACGACCAATTGAATTTTTATTTCCTTGAAATGAATACCCGTTTGCAGGTAGAACATCCGGTTACAGAAATGATTACCGGTATTGATTTGGTGGAAGAGCAAATTAAAATAGCTCGCGGTGAAGCCCTTCAGTTTACACAAGAAGATTTAACGATACACGGACATGCCATTGAATTGCGGGTATATGCCGAAGATCCGTTGAATAACTTTTTACCTTCTATCGGAACTTTATCTACCTACGTTATACCAACCGGCGAAGGGGTACGTGTAGATGATGGCTATGAAGAAGGTATGGCTATTCCTATTTACTACGATCCAATGATTGCCAAACTTGCTGTACATGCAAAAGATAGAACCAGCGCCATTCAAAAAATGCGTGAAGCCATTAAAGCGTATAAAATTGAAGGACTTTCTACTACACTTCCTTTTGGAACATTTGTAATGGAGCATGATGCCTTTATTACAGGGCATTTTGATACCCATTTTGTGAAGAATTATTTTACGCCTGCATTTATAGAAGAAAAGCAAGCACATCGTGCAAAAATTGCAGCTTTAATTGCCTTATTTGATTGGCAAAAACGTCAACAACATTGTGGACCGGTAATAAACCCTTCTACCAGTTGGAAACGTAGATTGGCCCATTAAAAGGCAAGTGATCATTGACATTCATTATGTATTCATTGAAAAAATTAGCAACAAATGAAAGCTTCTTATAAAATACTTCAAGAGAAATTAGCCACCGGAAAATTGGGTGGCGGACCAAAAAGAATTGATGCACAACATCAAAAAGGAAAACTTACCGCAAGAGAGCGTGTAGAGTTATTAATGGACCCCGGTTCGTTTGAAGAAATTGGTGCTTTAGTAGTGCATAGAACCAAAGATTTTGGCATGGAAAATCAAGTGTTTCATGGCGATGGGGTGATTACCGGATATGGTACCGTAAATGGTAAATTGGTGTATGTTTTTGCACAAGATTTTACGGTGTTTGGTGGCGCACTATCCGAAACACATGCCGAAAAAATTTGTAAGATTATGGATTTGGCCATGAAAACCGGTGCACCACTGGTAGGGTTAAACGATTCGGGAGGCGCAAGAATTCAGGAAGGGGTGCGGTCGTTGGGTGGTTATGCCGATATCTTTTATAGAAATGTACAAGCTTCGGGGGTAATTCCGCAATTGTCGGCCATCATGGGGCCATGCGCCGGAGGAGCTGTGTATTCACCAGCCATTACCGATTTTACCATTATGGTAGAAAATACCAGTTATATGTTTGTAACCGGTCCTAATGTGGTAAAAACCGTAACGAATGAAGAAGTAAGCTCCGAAGCATTGGGTGGGGCATCTACGCATTCTACCAAATCGGGGGTTACACATTTAACTGCATCTAATGATATGGATTGTATTATGCAGCTTAAAAAAATGTTGAGCTATATGCCGCAAAACTGCGAGGATGTAGTTCCAAAATTACCCTTTGTGTTGGGCAATGAAATTAGGGAAGAATTAGAAACGATTATTCCGGAAAGTACGCAGCAACCTTACGATATGCGACAAGTAATTAGTGGCATTTGTGATGCAGAGAGTTTCTTTGAAGTGCATAAAGATTATGCCGAAAATATTGTAGTAGGTTTTGCCCGTTTGGCTGGAAGAAGTATTGGTATTGTGGCTAACCAACCCAATTGTTTGGCTGGCGTATTGGATATTGAAAGTTCAAAAAAGGGTGCAAGGTTTACAAGGTTTTGCGATTGCTTTAATATTCCTTTATTGGTATTGGTAGATGTGCCCGGATTTTTACCCGGTACCGATCAAGAGTGGAATGGCATTATTACCAACGGCGCAAAATTATTGTATGCATTAAGCGAAGCAACCGTTCCTAGAGTTACCGTAATTACCCGTAAAGCTTATGGTGGTGC
>JBMOEQ010000235.1:0-5325 GCA_049314655.1 Ferruginibacter sp.
TTCACAAATCGTTCATTCATTGTGTTTTCTATAAATATGTAATCCCGATGGGATTCTAGGTGGAATGTTGGATGTTAAATTTTGAATGTTGAATGAGGAATTCCAATCTAGGAGATTATATCGGCTACTGTTAAACCAAAGTTCATCTATTGTTCAACTCAAACTATTTTATATGGCTGCCCACTAAACCCTAAACTCCTAAACTCCTAAACTCATAATCAGCCACTTACATCATTTGATACTTCCTTTTCATCATTTGATACCTATTCAACTGTACTCAAATCATCATTTGAAGCGCTGCTGTGTTAGCGAATGTTCAATTTTGATCTATCAATCAACTAAAAAATAAAAAACATGAAAAAATTAATTGCAGCAATTTTTGTATTAGCCTTATTAACTTCTTGCGCTATTCATTCCGATTTAACCATTCGCCCTCAAAAAGCATTCGAATTAGGCGAAGGCGAGCATGGTAGTTTTAAAGTAAGTGCAAAAAATGTATCCGATGTAGATGTAGATATTTTTAAAACGGCAATAAACGGACGACCCGAGTTTTTGCTCACCCTTCGTCCTTCGCAATCGGGCAAAATTAAATTTGAAGCCAATACAAAAGCTACATTCCAAAACAAAGGCAATACCGATGCTCGCTTAAAAGTTAATATCACCGGTGATGCTAAAAGTTTATCTATGGGTGGTCCTAATTATTAATTCACCTGATCAAGCAATGATTTCCTTTTTTCATTATTGTTAAAAGGGAAATCATTTGCTATTTAATTCGTTCTCACTGGTAATGCTTGTTGTATCTTCATGTTATGAAAAATATATTGGAGTTGGCCTTGAGGCGTCAAACACATACCTTTCATCCGGTAGTTGCTATCGATTTAAGAAAGGAAAAAATGTTGACATTAGATTGCAGTGTCAACAATCCTTCGTTAACCGATGCTTTAATTGCCGATACCGAAAAATTTAGTGCTTATATAGATACGCTATTACAATCTACACAAAGCAAATTTGCTATTGGCGGGTATAATGAAGATCGGGTTTTGTATCGTAGAAGCAAACTCTTCGATGCACAAGCACCACGGTCAATACACTTAGGGGTTGATATTTGGGGCCCTGCAGGTACGCCTGTTTTTTTACCCTTGGGTGGCATGGTACACAGCTATGCTTTCAATGATCATTATGGCGATTACGGAGCAACTATCATTGTGCAACACCAAATAGATACCATTCCTTTTCATACCTTATACGGACATCTATCCTTAGCCGATTTAGCCAATTTGCACGAGGGCAAATATTTCAATCGCGGCGAAATTATTGGTCATTTTGGTACTCCTGCCGAAAATGGCGATTGGCCACCGCACCTTCATTTTCAAATTATAGAAGATATGCGGGTACATAGAGGCGATTATCCGGGCGTTTGTGCCAAAAGTGAAATAGATTTTTATCTAGAAAATTGTCCTAATCCCGATGCTATGCTCAATTTCAGCTAAATACACAATTGAATCTTTAAAGATCATAAAAGTCTATTTTAATGGATGCATGGGGTAACTGTTTTAATCTACCAATTCAATCCACAAGCTATTTTTTTATGGGTACAACTTTATCCTAATTGAATTGTTAAAAATGCAGCAAAACAAGCGAATCACTTAACTTTACGTTTAAATAGTTTTCAAAAGCATGGAAATCAATGCAGGTAAATTGCTGAGCCAGATCAACCATCCCGATGATCTGAAAAAATTAAACCGCGATCAATTGCACCAAATATGCAATGAATTACGCCAATATATTATCGATGTGGTAAGCGTTCACGGAGGTCATTTTGGGGCTAGTTTAGGTGTGGTAGAACTGAGTGTTGCCTTACATTATGTGTTTAATACCCCTTACGATCAGTTGGTATGGGATGTTGGGCATCAAGCTTACGGGCATAAAATATTAACCGGCAGAAGAGATCAATTTCCTTCCAACCGCAAATACAACGGGTTAAGTGGGTTCCCCAAAAGAAGCGAAAGTGAATATGATACCTTTGGCGTTGGGCATTCCTCTACCTCTATCAGTGCTGCATTAGGAATGGCAATGGCCAGTTACTATAAAGGCGAAAAAGATCGTCAACATATTGCTGTAATCGGCGATGGTGCTATGACGGCCGGTTTGGCTTTTGAAGCCATGAACCATGCCGGTACCGCCAATAGCAATGTATTAATTATTCTTAACGATAATTGTATGAGCATCGACCCCAATGTTGGTGCACTCAAAGAATACCTTACCGATATTACTACTTCTCATACCTACAACGATTTACGCGATAATGTTTGGAAAGCCTTAGGTAAACTTCCTGTGGGCAAAAATTATAGTCGCGAAATGGCTAGTAAATTGGAAGCAAGTTTAAAAGGATTGGTAAGCAAAAGCAGCAATCTTTTTGAAGCATTGAAATTGCGTTATTTTGGACCAATAGACGGGCATAATATTACCAAGCTTGTAGATACCTTAAGAGACCTAAGAGATATTCCCGGGCCTAAAATTTTACATATTAAAACTGTAAAAGGAAAAGGGTACGAGTTGGCCGAAAAAGATCAAACCAAATGGCATGCACCAGGTTTGTTTGATAAAGTTACCGGCGAAATTTATAAGAAGAAATTTGATGTACCCCAACCACCTAAATATCAAGATGTATTTGGGCATACCATTATAGAATTGGCCGAACAAAATGAAACTATTATGGGCGTTACACCTGCAATGCCCAGTGGCTCTTCATTAAAATATATGATGGAAAAAATGCCGCATCGTGCTTTTGATGTAGGTATTTGCGAACAACATGCCGTTACCTTAAGTGCCGGATTAGCTACTCAAGGTATGCGGGTGTTTTGTAATATTTATTCCTCATTCATGCAACGTGCTTACGATATGGTGGTGCATGATGTGGCTATTCAAAAATTGCCGGTTATATTTTGTTTAGACAGAGCCGGTTTGGTTGGCGATGATGGTCCAACGCACCATGGTTGTTACGATATCGCGTTTATGCGCTGCATTCCAAATTTAGTGGTTTGTGCGCCTATGAATGAAAAGGAATTGCGCAATTTGATGTATTCGGCTCAGCTAAGTACAAATGAATTACCCATTGTTATTCGATACCCAAGAGGCGAGGGTGTAATGCCCGAATGGCGTACACCGTTTGAAGCCATTGAAATTGGTAAAGGCCGAAAATTAAAAGACGGGGTAGATATTGCCATCTTATCTTTTGGGCATCCGGGTAATTTTGCCGCAGCTGCAATCCGTGAAGTAAAAACAGAAGGAATTAATCCGGCACATTACGATATGCGTTTTGCTAAACCTCTAGATGAAGCATTATTGCATGAAGTGTTTTCGAAATATAGTAAAATCATAACTATAGAAGACGGAACTGTTGTAGGTGGATTTGGTTCGGCAGTTTTAGAGTTTATGAATGCACATGGCTATAAAGCCGATGTTACCATAATGGGTATTCCCGATCGTTTAGTTGAGCATGGAACGCCAAAAGAATTGTACCGCGAAATTGGGTTAGATGCGCCTGCTATTGCTGATAAATTAAGGGAACTTTCTTCAGCCACAGTTCAAGTTTCTATAAATAATTCTTTTCAATAGCAGTATTTCAAAAAAAATATTAAACCGGCTTTATGTCGGTTTTTTTTATTGATTTATCCAAGTATAGTAACTTTTATTCAGTTGATAGTATTCTGATTTTTTTAACAACACTTCATAAAATTAAAATCATTTTTTGTTCGTTATGCAGCTTCAATTCATCCCAATATGCATCGAACAACTTTTTTACTTTTATTAGGAGTAACCATTATTGGCATTACTTGTTGGTCGTTTAATAATTCAATGACCATTGATAAGGTTGAAAAATACAAAGAGGCAATCAAATCTAAAAGTCTGTCTTCCGATGCGTTGCATACTTTGGTTAGGGCAAGGGTGATTGAACAAGCCCATCAGCTTCAGCGGTATGCTCGGCAATATGGATTTGACGACCGTTATTGTTTATTGGCCGATATGCTTCAACCATCTGGAAATTTCAGGTTCTTTATTTTCGATTTGGAAGAAGATGCCATTGTTAAACAAGGTTTAGTGGCACATGGAATTGGTTCCGAAACAGATGAAACGGTACTTCGTTTTTCAAATACTCCTGGAAGCTATTGTACTTCTTTAGGTAAGTATAAAATTGGTAAAAGTTATAATGGAACTTATGGATTAGCGTTTAAATTATATGGATTAGATCCTACTAACAGTAATGCATATTCTAGAAATGTGGTATTGCATAGTTATCCATCTGTGCCCGATTATCCTATAACTGCGGGAAGTATGTTTTTAAGTCAAGGTTGCCCAACCGTATCTCCATCCATGCTTACCGCCATACAGCAACTCACTCATAAAACAACCAAACCTATATTGTTAGATATTTTTTATTAAAATTTCATAGGCACTTCTATCACCAATACAGCACTTTTTTCTAAAGCTTTAATGGCAATGGAATTGGTTTCGTAAACACCTATTGCATCGCGTTTATTTAAAACTTGTCCATTAATTTCCAACTTTCCTTCAATGGCAACTACAAACATACCGTTGCCTTCAAATGCATTGTTATAAGGTAAAGATAAATTGGCTTCTAAATCCGTTAATGCAAAACGGGCATCTTGATTTATCCATAAAGCGTTATCAATTTCAATAGGACTAACTACAATTTGCCATTGATTGATTCTACCTGCTACATCAAATTTTCTTTGGTCATACCTAGGTTCAATATTTCTAACTTTTGGGAAAAGCCAAATTTGAAATAAGGTTACAGGATTTTTTTCAGAGGCATTGGCTTCCGAATGTTGTACACCGCTACCGGCGCTCATTATTTGAATATCGCCGGCTTCAATAATACCTGCACCGCCTGTACTGTCTTTGTGTTCTATTGCACCTGTAAATGGAATGGTTACTATTTCCATATTATCGTGCGGATGGGTATGAAATTTACCACCACCTGCTATGAAGTCGTCGTTTAATACACGCAATGCGCCAAAATGAATTCGCGCTTCATCTTGATATTGTGCAAAGCTGAAATAGTAATTTGGTTTTAACCAACCATAATCGGCAGTTCCTCTTGACGCCGCACTGTAAAAAACACTTTTCATACTTTATGGATTGAAAAGTAAATTTAGCGTTTAAACATTGATATAAAAGGAATACCTTCTAAAAACTTTGTAGAATAATTTCAAAAATTAAAAACTCGTCATCTCATTATAGTCAAGCGGAGCATCATTATCTTCTTCACGATTTTCATTGTATTCAACAATAAAGTTATTT
>JBMOEQ010000236.1:0-5316 GCA_049314655.1 Ferruginibacter sp.
AACAGAAGGTTGTGCTGTTTGTTTTAATGGATGAGTGACGTTGAAAACTTCTTGCAACTAGTGCTAGAAGGTTACTTCTTTTTGTTCTGCTATCAGTAATTAACTGTTTTTGTATTTTAGAAAAAAGAAAAATAGAACTCATGATAACTGAAGTAATTAGTAAAAGATATAAAGAGAGGTTCAGATTGATTATACCAAGCAATATAAAACCCAACCCTAAGAAGCAGGTATCTTTTGCCAATCCCATGATACCCTTTGTAAGATAATTTTGCATACTTTTCATATCATTACTATATCGAAGCAGGTATTTACCAAAATGCTTTTCTTTGAATCTTTCATTGTGCCAATTCATTTGTGTTCGGAATATTTTTTCCCTGATATTTTTCACATATAGTTCACCCTGTTGATAAGAAATATATTTTTCCCAATATTCAAACACTGCTTTTACAATGAGAAGGAGAGAGAAAAACAAAAAGAAGAATGTGAGGGAGGAGAAATGAATGCCCAATAAGTTTAATAATTTTCCTTTGCTCCCGGAAGAATGGAAACGGATACTAAAAAACTCACCAATTGATACCGGCAATAAGAAAGTTGCAATACTTTGAATTAAGCCTACAAGGATAAACAACCCAAGAACAACTTTTCTGTTTTTAAAGAAATCCTGTTTAAAAGGCCCTGGTGCAGACATCGGAGATTTAATATTTTTAGTTATCAAAAGAAATTATATTTTACCTTCTTTCATTAAAATGCAGCAACTGCTCTAAATATTGACAGTTTTTTGTTTAATAATTTCGCTGCATTTTTTTCAAGCAGTTTGGTTGCATTTTCTGCCAATTCATCTATAGTAACAACAGGAACAGGCAATAGCAAATGATTCTTTACTTCTTCTATCAGTAATGGGCTTGCTGTAAATAAACCACTTAATGCAAATGGTTTTAAGCCCCATGCGTTTAAAGTGTTTATGCCGAAAGTTGCAGAGAGACTATCCCCGGCTGAAAATAGTATAGCGTGAACGGTTTTTGTAAATTCAAGATTATGAATAAGCATCATTGTTTCCCGTTGGTAAATGCCGTCCGCAATTTCAATTACGGTATAATCAGGCTTGTATGCATTCACATTCTGCAAAAGCGATTCATAGAGGTTTAACAATTCAGCTTCATCGCACAAGTAAGTGGAAGGAAATCCAAAGTCACTAAAATCTGCAATCACATCTGCACCAAGGTCGGCATTCAGATCAATGTCTTTTGTATACGCCGTACCTGTAAGTTTAATAAAAGCAACTTTGTGCCCTGCTCTTTTTAAACCATTTACCAGGTAGCTTGCAGATGTGGTTTTTCCACTATCCATAGAAGATCCAATGGAGAGAATGACTTTTGTTTCAGATGCCGCATAGCCGGTAAACTTTGATAAGCTATTTTGCTTTTCAATTTTAGTATTAAGGATATTGCCTGTTTTGTCTTTTGCAAAACCAATAAAATTAACAATTGTAGGCCCGATATCAATAAAATCGTAATGCATACTTTTAACACAGCCAATTATCCCGCCAGCTCCTATAATATGCAATTCTTTGCCAAGATTTTCTGGAACATATCCTTCAAACTGTGCGGTAGCATACCGGTTGCCAAATGCTGCCATCATCCAGTCCCCTGGTATAATAGTCATATTTCTTCTAGTGTCTGATTGTACATTTTTGTGTTTGCCCAGCTTGATGATTTCAAAAATCCCCACATCACCTGCGGCGGGTTTATAGTCATGAGACACATTTTTGTCGATAACGTAATCGTTAATGTCTTTGCAGATGTAAGTTTTTTTAATTCGCTTTTCCATATAGTTTGTTTTGGATGGTTTAATTAATTACAAGGCAATAGTAAAATCTATTCCTTTTTAAGTAAAACAATTCTGGCTGAATGAGTAAAATTTAAAGCTGAAATGGAAGATTTCTTATTTCTGTGGGTATTTTACACTCAGTAAGACTTCAAATACCAATTATTTTTTTGCAGAGCAGTACTATTTTTGAAGTATCAATGTAGCTCACTAAGAACTAGTAAAACCCTTTCCAAAGTATAAATAAACCATGACTAGAGCTTTAAAGAAACGTTCATACATTTTCTTTCTTAATCGAAAAAATGTCAAACTATTGATTTAGAAAAATGGTAAAAGGTGATATATTTTAAGCGTACTTTCTTATGAAAGAAATATCAAATCAAAGTGTTGAATTGGGTAGTTTATTTGGTTGCCAATATTTTAGAACGACTTTAATTAATTGATTTTTACTTACATTATTTTGTGATAGAAATTTCCAGCCAAATCACAAAAAAAGGAACCTACATTGGGTTCCTTTTTCTTTATTAAGATTCACTTCTTAACTATTCTTACTTCATATATGATCTAGTTCTATTTTATTTCAAAATATTCAACTGAATTCCTGTATTCACAATTACCGTTCCCGTAGGTTCAACTTTTACAGATAAGCAATTGGTGTTTTGCGTAACCGTTACTGCATGTTTAATTAAAACACCTGCTTTTTCTGGAGGAACAATATTGCCTTCCCATGTTGCCGGCGCATTCCAATTACCATTGGCTTTAGTTATGTAAGTGGGCAACTCATTTACAGGCGCATTACCATAAACAACATATCCACCATCGGCAGGAAGGGTAATGCTTTGTGTTGTATTGGTTACTGTTATAGGTGTATTGTCCATTAAATTATACCAAGTACCTACATAAGGAAAATATGCAGGAAAGGTTACCGAGCTATTGGTAAAATTGGTATGTACCATTACATACGACAAATGTGTAGTTGGTGTAGTGCTCGTCCAAACATCTAATCTGGGCCTCCCGGTTGTGGTTTGATTAAATCCATGTTGCCCATTTCTAAATACACTTTCTCTGGTTCGCATAGCCATTAATCGGCCCCAATCGTCATAAATCTTTTTTCTGGCTACATTACTCAACCAATTGTTGATCCACTGGTATTGTGGCTTTGTATCTAATCTGCAATTACCCGATACGGTTCCATTATTACAAGTATTTACTGATACTTCGCAACCCAATTCCCCAAAATGCCAAATCATTTTTGAACCGGGTACCAGAAAAAATACCGAACCTAATGCCGGCATACGGGCATGGATTTTAGTTAGATTACCTGTTGTTTGTCCGGCTTCAGTGAATGCTTTATAGGCTATTCTTTCTTCATCATGACTTTCAATATTCCCTTGCATTCTAAAATTAGAAGCATCGGTGATAATGCTGATATCTGTTGCATTTCCTTTTAAAAGATTGGCATATTCATTATCGCCCCGTCTCCAACACATAATACCTTTACTGGGTGTTTCATTGAGTCGATATGCTGTATACTCCGGTATTTCACCAAAAACCCAATGTTCAAAAATGATGTAAAAATTGGGGTCGATAGCCCATTGCATATCGGCATACCATTTCAATTTCACAATGCGGTCGGATTGATTGCTATGCGTACAAGCATCATCGGAAGCGGTACAACTATTGGTGAAACCTTGGGTTAAATCCCACCTGAATCCATCAATATTAAATTCGTTCATCCATTGCTGTACGGTTCTTTGAACATAGGTATTGGTGAGGTTATCGGGTTCACGAAAATGATTTAAATCCGAACCAACATTTAAAGTGTGTT
The DNA here is from genome assembly GCA_049314655.1 of Ferruginibacter sp. Taxonomy (GTDB): domain Bacteria; phylum Bacteroidota; class Bacteroidia; order Chitinophagales; family Chitinophagaceae; genus Ferruginibacter. Next base: position 3,653 of record JBMOEQ010000236.1, read on the forward strand.
TTGGTACCGTATTGCAATAAGGATTATCCGGAGAAATGCCGTTCGACCAACCATCATTATCCGTATCCACCATCCACATTCTATCTAATGGAGATCGTGGAAAAACGTGATTTAATGCAATGTCAAAAATTACGGCAATGCCATTTTGATGACAAGAATCTATTAGTTCTTTGAGTTTTGCCGGAGGGCCATATCTTTTATCAGGTGCTAAATGATACACCGGATTATATCCCCAACTCATATTACCTTCAAATTCCATCACCGGCATCAGTTGAAGCGCGTTGATATTTAAGCGTTTGAAATAATCCATCTTGTTGATTAAACTTTGATAGGTTCGAGTGCTATCAAAATCTCTAATCAACAGTTCATAAATCATTAAATCTTTTTTACTGATAGTGGTGTTGGCTTTTGTAGTGCTTTTCCAAGTATAATTCCAATAAGCAGTATAACCGGTTTGTAAAACCGAAACCTCTCTTTGTTGTGCAGGCGCAATTGTAGCATATTCAGGTAGCCCGGGATATACGCCTAAGTTGATGATTTCGGGATCATCGAAAGGAGAGAGTACTAAAGTAGAAAATGGATCGGCAGTACGTACCAATTTGGGCGAGTTAGTTGCCGGTGTATTATCGCATACCCAATACTGAAAAGCATACCATGTATTGGGCACCAAGTTGCTAATCTCTAGCCAAAATTTTCCACTACTCGGATCTTTCTTCATCACATCTGCACTGCCGGGAAGCCAATTGTTGAAATTACCGGCTACATAAATAAAATCTTTTCCAGGTGCATTTAATACTAATGTAACCTTAGTAGAATCGGTACTATTATAATTTACACCATCTTTCAAATTACTGGGCATTGCTGTTGCTGCAGGTGTTGCCGATGCTATTAGGAAGAATTTTTTTGAAATGGTATTGCTTCCAATGTTTAAGGTTAACGTGTATTCGCCATTGATAGGCGTAGTGATGGAATAATTATATGAACTGATGGATGTTTGTGTATTGAGTATATCCCCACTTGGATTGGTAAGTGTATAGTTTGCATTGCCACCAACATTTGTTGCAGAAACATTTATCGAACCAGAACTATAAAAAGTGGCTGAATTAGCAATAGGAGAAACGAGGGTAAGATCGAAAGGCGTAACATTTAAAAATAAATCGGTTGTTTTTAAATTTCCTGTTGCATCTCTTACAACAAGATCTATCTGAGTAATACCACCTGCCGAAACTCCAAAATAACTTATTATAGACGGTGTAATATTTAATTGATATTGATTACCGCCCAATGCTGTTAAGGTAGGTTGAGTAGTATTATTTCCCCAAGCGCCTACTACATTTTGCCATAGTGTTCCATTGAGTGTTACGCCAATATGTGCATATAAAGTTCCGGTAGCTCCGGCCAAAGGCGTACCCGTTGCATTGAATAAAATAGTGCCCGATTGGGTTTGCCATGGTGTTATACCACTTTGCCAACTGGCCTGACTTTTTACTTTTTCGCCATAAAAAATACCCATCACCAATAAGATGAGGACGATTTGTTGACGAATAGTGCTGAATGTAGGTTTCAATTGTATTTTAAATTATGTCTTTTCAAATTTACCGTAAAACTAATTACAAGGTTCAATTGTTGTATGAACTCTATGAAATACATAAAAAAAGGCTAAC
>JBMOEQ010000237.1:0-5249 GCA_049314655.1 Ferruginibacter sp.
TATTTCATTAATAATATTCCGGTTGCGGCAGCAGGCACCAGCTTTACCATTGTGTTTAGCGATTTGCCTGCCAATACACAAGCCTTCACCATTAAAAATGCTCCAACAGCAACAACTGCTACCAATAGCGATGTTAACCCTGCAAGTGGCAGAACAGATGCGTTTACATTAACACCCGGACAAATTCGTTTAGATATTGATGCAGGTATTATTACAGATGCAGGTGGCCCACTTCCTGTAAGCTTAACGCAATTAAAAGGCGTGTACAATAATGGTGCTTCTTCATTAACATGGGGTACACAGTTTGAACAAAACTTTAGTCATTTTGATGTTGAGTTTGCTTCGGATGCTGTAAACTTTACTTCTATTGGAAAAGTATTTGGCGCAGGAAACAGCAACAGTGCATTGAACTATAGCTTTGTACATCGTTTGCCAAAAGCTGGTGTTAATTACTACCGTTTAAAAATGGTTGATAAAGACGGCAGATTTATTTATAGCAATGTTGTAGCCTTACAAGTTACCGTTAAAGGAATAAGTATTACTGGGGTTTATCCTAATCCATTTGTAAGCACAGTTCATTTGAGTGTAGTATCTGAAAAAGCAGAAACTGTTCGTGTAAGAATGTTCGACAATACCGGAAAATTGGTTTACCAAAACAATACGGTTGCTCAACGTGGTACACAAATTATTGCTATCAATGATTTAGACAGATTAGCTGCAGGTACTTATACCATTGAAGTAAATACAGCTTCTACCAAATTTATTCAACAATTGAAAAAATAATAACAATTGGCTTTATAGCCATAATCGTATAATAAAACCAAGCAAAATAAAAAAGGAATCCTTCATTGGGTTCCTTTTTTTGTTATTGCGAAATAGTTGATTACAATACTTCATGCTGTTCATACAGGCTTATTTTCTTATTGAAATGTCAATGTTTTCTTAGGATCATCTTCATACAATAAATATTTTTTACGAATGGCTTTGAACTTTATTAATTCAGGTTGCCAAGTTTTGCGAATTTGTTGCATGGATTTGCCTTGCCGAATTTGTTGCATTAAAATATTATTGCCGGCTAGCTTATTAAAAAACAAATTGGGTAAAAAGAAACTGTCTTTACCCGGAAATAATTTGTAAGCATTTACTAAGTAATTGAGGTTGATTTGGCGGTTAAGCTTTTGTACAATTTGAGCCGGTGTGCCCTCAATCTTCCAACCGAAACATTTTTGGTTAAAGCATTTACTGTTTTTGGCGCCTTCATTTGGTGCGGGGGTAAATGCATGAAGTTTTTTGGGTAAAAGCGGATGCCCAAATTGTTGAAAAGGTTGATCGGTTCCTCTTCCTTCGCTAAGTACCGTGCCTTCGAAAAAGCAGATAGAAGGGTAGAGGTAAATGCTTTGCATGGATTTTAAATTGGGCGAAGGATTTACCGGTAAAGTATATAGGGTTTGATGTGTATAGTTTTTACATTTTATCACCAACATATGAAAGGGCGTATCGGCTGTGGGCTGTGTAGAAATATTGTAACTGTTGTTGGCATTGGCTTGTGGGCTTAACCATTTTTCGCCGGCAAGCATCATGGCATATTCCCCAACCGTCATGCCATACACTACCGGAACAGGCTGCATGCCTACAAAGCTTTTGTAGGCTGTATCTAACACCGGGCCATCTACATAAAATCCATTGGGGTTTGGCCTATCGAGAATAAGTAAGGGTTTATGATTTTCGAGTGCAGCTTCTACAAAATATTGTAGTGAAGAAATGTAGGTATAAAAGCGTACGCCAATATCTTGAATATCGAACACCAATACATCAACATCTTTAAAATCGGCGGCGGTAGGTTTTTTATGATCGCCATATAAACTGATGATGGGGATGCCGGTTGCTGCATCGATGGCATTGTTTACTTTTTCGCCGGCATCGGCCTTGCCACGGAAACCATGCTCGGGTCCAAATATTTTTACAATTTGAATGCCAGATTTCAATAAAGTATCTACCAAATGCGTTTGTAGAACCCTACTGGTAGCATTGGCAAAAACGGCCACTTTTTTCCCTTGTAACAATGGCAGGTAAACTTGCATACGTTCGGCAGCGGGTTGAACCAATTGCGTTTGAGCCATAACACCTGCCATTAGCCAAAATGAACTAAGTAAGAAGATTATTTTTTTCACCGGATGAAATTTTTAAATGAAGATAAGTGGTTGAAGCCGAAACGAGCATTGCGTTAGGGATTGCAGCGAAAAGCCCGTAAACCCGAATGCTTTCGGGTGCGGACTTGTAGCGTAAAGCCCGGCCCCCACTTGTGTTTTTGTGGGGGAAACGCCCACTATAGCTTCATCATTTACCTAAGTATGAACAAGTTCGGTAATTATTACACAAAATATAAACTGGATAAGGATGACCGGTTGTATTTTATTTCGGCTGAATTGATTTTATGTTATAAATTGCCGAAAAATTGCGTTTCTGAACTTTCAAACTCCCGCCTGTATTACTCAATCTATTGAATAGTATCTGCCAGTAGCAAGGAAATGACGTAACCAACAGTAAAACACTGTAACATTTATTTATCAAAAGACATTAAACATGGCACAAGTAAAAGAAGGTGATGTAGTACGTGTACATTACACCGGAAAATTAACCAATGGAGAACAATTTGATTCTTCTGTAGGTAGAGAACCACTTGAGTTTACTGTTGGCGCAGGCATGATGATCAAAGGATTTGATGCTGCAATGCCCGGTATGACAGTGGGAGAAAAGAAAACCATCAATATTGCTCCGGAAGACGCTTATGGTGCAAAATCGGATGAAGCTATTATTGAGTTTCCTGCAGAAAATGTACCTGCAGATATGAAATTAGAACCCGGTATGCAACTTACATTAAGCAATCAAATGGGGCAGCCTGTTCCGGTGATTGTGGTTGAAGTTAAACCCGATGTAATTATTTTAGATGCCAATCATTTTTTAGCCGGACAAGAATTGGTGTTTGATATTGAATTGGTTGAAATTGTATAATTGATTATTCCAACAAGAAAAAAGGTTTATGTGTAAAGCATAAACCTTTTTTTATTATAAATATGTTGGAGCATTATTTTTTGCCCATCCACCAGCCTAGCCAAATACCGGTTAATCCCCAGGATGCTATTAAATCAATGCCTTCGCCTTTTAAAACCGACCATGGTGTTTGAAACCAATTGTGGTTATTGTACCAAACATACAGGAAGCAAATTATACCAACGCTAAGTGTACTAAAAAATATACTTGCAAAACCACTCGATTGCATTTTACTAAGGGTAAGTACCACCAAGAACGCACATGCCAATGCAATTAGAAAACCGCGTAACATAGCCGAGCCCATATTAGAAACCATAGATGTATGATATGTAATCATAGCCCAAGGTTTTCCTATTCTGTCTTTCATGAATTTTTCTTGCGTTTCGGTACTGCTGCCAATTTTTTCACGGGGTATTAAATATTGACCTTCTTCTTTTAATACGGAGGATAGGGTTTGTATTAAAGAATCTTGTGCAGGTGCCTGTAGCATACCGGCATCGTGAAAGGGTAAAAACATCCACGAAACAGATTGCCAACTGAATAAAATAATTGCGCTAACCAAAGAGCCAATGATGATTTTTTTCATGATGATTTTTTTTTAAATGTTAAAGTATACTTATTTATGTTGAAATGCAATACCGGTAGAAAAATTAATAGTAGTTTTTTTGTGCCTGTTTTTAAAATGACTAATCAAACATCTTTTGTGTTTAAGATTGAAAGCGGTTGCGGTTTAATAAATTTCGTTCAAGTAAAATACCTTAATGCTACTTTTGTGTAAAAAATACTGAACGATGATTTCCATACACCCCGATTTGCTTGCAGAGAGATTAATGCGTTATGTACGTATAGATACCCAAAGCGACCCCACCAGCACCACTAACCCCACTACCGAAAAACAAAAAGTATTGAGTAGGTTATTATGTGCCGAGTTGTTGGCTATGGGGATTGATGATGCTGTTACCGATGCGTATGGCTATGTGTATGCTACAATTCCCGCCAATACAGAAAAGGCAAGTATTCCGGTGATTTGTTTTTGTAGTCATGTTGATACCGCACCCGATTGTAGTGGCTATGATGTAAAACCTATTTACCATAATCCATATAATGGCGGCGATATTGTTTTGCCCGATGATACTACCCAGGTTTTAAAACCAGCAGTGCATACCTATTTAAAAGAACATATTGGGCATGGCGTAATTACAGCCAGTGGATTAACCTTATTGGGCGCAGATGATAAAAGCGGTGTAGCTGCAATTATGGAAGCGGCGCAATATTTACTATCACATCCCGAAATAAAACATGGCGCCATTAAAATTTTATTTACACCTGATGAAGAAGTAGGACAAGGCACAGCGAAAATAAATATGGAACAATTGGGTGCGCAGTTTGGCTATACTTTAGATGGTGGCGAAGCCGGTAGTTTAGAAGATGAAACTTTTAGTGCCGATGCTGCAACCATTACCATTGAAGGTGTAATTGTACATCCGGGATATGCAAAAGGCATTTTGGTAAATGCATTAAAAATTGCAGGTGCTGTTTTGGATGCATTGCCTAAAGAAGAATGGAGCCCAGAAACAACATCAGGCAAACAGGGATTTGTACATCCGGTGGCTGTAAATGGAATTGCCGAAAAAGCAACGATACAATTTATTGTAAGAGATTTTTCTACCGAAGGGTTAAATGCACATCACGAAAGGTTGGCGCAATTAGCCGAAACGGTGGTAGCGAAATTTAAGGGCGCAACCGTACAATATGTAAAGCATGAACAATACCGCAATATGAAGATGATGTTAGATCAACATCCTCAAGTAGTAGCCTATGCACATGAAGCCATTGAGCGTGCAGGCTTAACCGTTAAGATAGAAAGCATACGAGGCGGTACAGATGGTAGCAAGTTGAGTTATATGGGTATGCCTTGTCCGAATATTTTTACCGGCATGCAACAAATTCACAGTAAATTAGAGTGGATAGGCTCGAAGGACATGGCCAAAGCTGCAGAAACCATTGTGCATTTAGCAGCGATTTGGGAAGAGCGGGGGTAGTTATTAATGTTGAATGTTGAATGTTGAGTGTTGAATGTTGGGGAGCTTACGAAAGGTGGGAAGTTTATAAAGTATATAAAGTATATAAAGTTTATATGGTTTATAAGGTTTGTAAAGTTTATAAAGTGTATAAAGATTATAAGGTTTATACTCAGC
>JBMOEQ010000238.1:0-5176 GCA_049314655.1 Ferruginibacter sp.
ACCTACCATTCGTCATAGTAAAATTAGTGGCCGCACTACCAAAAGTATTATTGCTTACATCTACTGTTGTATTATCGGGAATTGTAACTGTGCCGGCTATGGGCGTAATATTATTTGCTGAAACATGCGTTTTAATTCCGCCTCCGGTAAATCGTAAATTTTGATAATCTGCTCGTATTGAAATAGATTGATCACCCGCCCTACCAAATTCTATTGTGCAATCTGTATTGAGTGTTGGTGTTATACCTGGTATCGCTGTATTTGTTCCAGTAAATCCTTGCGCATCTCTGGTAATGAAAGTGCCAAATATATTTATTGCAGGAGTACCCCCACCATTGGTGATTTGATTTTCGCCATTGTTATCGAATATACCGCCGGTATTAATCAGTAAGGTTGCATTATTTAAATTAAGTGTATTTACACCCGAATTTAAAGTAAACGTACCACCCGTATTAACCGTTACACCAGTTGTTACTGTTAAAGTAGCGGCACGATTATACGTTACCGCTGCGTTTACAGTTATTAAACCGGGGTTACCATAAACTCCAAAACCTGTTGCAGGATAAGGTGTAGTGGTATTGGCATTGAAAGTATAATTGACCCCCGCAGGTAAATTGGCAGTTCCATTTGCTGCAGTAATATTCACTGCGCCCCAACTTTGTAAGGAGCCAGAAGCCGGTGTTCCACCAATTCCATTGGTATTTGAAGTAATTAAAGTAGCACCAGATTGTGCATTAAATTGTGGACCATTGGTAGCACCTGCAATGAGACTGAAGGTAGAAAAATTTAGGCTTGCCCCATTTTGTACAGTAAAGAATGATACCGGCGAATTACCCGACCCCATGGTTAAATTAGTTAACAATTGTACAGTAGAACCTGAATTTATTTGATAAGAAGTATATAAAGAATTGGCTCCAGCATAAGAAAGCGTTTGAGTTCCTGTTCCACTAAAAACAAAACCCAATGCGGTTCCAGTAGCAGAAGTACCAAATGTACCTGTACCCGATTTATCAAAATGTCTTTTGATTTGAATAGAATTTCCAGTAACTGTTCCTGTTCCAAAATCTACAATCCCATTTGCACCTGAGGTGGCTACTGATGTTGAAGTTGAAATAAAATCTCTATTAACAGTTATTGTACCTACACCAGTTGTAGAGCCTGCAACTTCTAAGTTTATTTTTCCTGTACCACTGATATTTAAATCTCTTGTAATCACTAAATTTTGTGAAGGACTTGTAGCTAAATTTAATACCGCTACAGTTCCACCCGAAATATTTAAATCGGTTCCAATGGTAAAATTTGAAAGACCATCACCATCTGATACAGCAAATAAACCGCCGCTAATGGTTACATCATTGGTTACATTAACAGTTGTTGTGGCAATATTTCCAACACCATTTAATTGTCCACCGCTAATTACTATCCTATTTACTGCATTGGTATATGGCCCCCCAGCATTTCCAAATGATAACTTATTTCCGACATTCGTTGTAGGGCCAACAGTGAGCACATTGGATACACTAAATGCACTGCTTTCAATATTTACATAACTTACTTGTGATGCATTATTCCAATTGAAGTTTCCAAATGCCTGACCGATACCTGCTAAATTCACCGGTAAAAAATTGGTCATTCCAGTAACTGTACAAGTACTGGTATTGTTCCAAGAAGCAGTAGGAATAGTACCTGAATCTCTGTTATGGTTGTAAAAAGAACCTGCACCAAAAGATACTGTTCCGGTTGTGGTAATAATTCCTGAAGCCCCAGTTAAATCAACTCTTCCGTTCACCACCATATCTGTTCCAGCGCCATTAGCAATGGTAAAATTTACATTATTTACAGTTAAAATAGCAGTTGCTTGAACCGTCAATTCATCGGCATTGGTAGCACTGGCTACAGTTATATTACTTCCATCAATAATTGTGATGGCTTTGGCTGCTGCTGTTGGTGCAAGTGTAGCCGTAATCCATATATTATTATCTAGCGAAGACTCCCAATTGGAAGCAGTGCCCCAATTACCGGTTACAGCTTTTGTTTTAAAATAATCATCCGCTTTTGATACCAATGTAACTGTAAACGTGTTTGATGTAAGAGCCCAGTCGGCAGTTACATTTCGTCTAGCCGTTAGGGTTCTTAAGGTTGCTGCTGCAGTATGCACCAAAGTACTAAAGGTAGCTTCTCCCGAAACTGGTGTAACCACCACCGGGTCGCCAGTTAATGTACCGGTAGAATTGATGCGGATAGGATCAACAAAACCAAGATCAATTAAATTATTCACATCCACTCCTCTTACAACAACAGACGTCATATTTGCATATGTGTTGACATTAGAAGGTTGTGTAGAAAAAAACAGTCGATCGGCAACAACATTAATTCTATTGTCATTTCCTGTAATTGAAGTTGCAGCTCCACCAGCATTAGTAGCAGCAAAAGTGCTTCCGGTTGTTGCGGCAGTGGTTGTAGCAGCAACTGTGAATCGTATACTATTTTGATCAACAACAGCATTGGTAAAACTCACTCGTACCGTAAAATCTTTAAAGCTACCGTCTGCAGCAATAAGGTTTAATCCGCTGAAAGTAACCGTTCCTGCAGATACTTGTTCGGTTCCTACTTCCGTTGCCCCATCGTACAATGCTATTCTGCGGATATAAGCAGAATTACTAACCGTAAATACTATTTGCGTTAGTGTAGTACCTAAATTATCGGCATCTGCACTACCACCCCCATCTTGAATTCTAAAACTTGCCACTTCTAAACTAGTACCACTCACTACAATATTCGCATTCTCTTGATAAGTAAGATAGGCAATATTTTGAGGATAAACATATCCAGGCGTAGCTACAATATTAGATGCGTTTGATACAGTACCCGTGCCGGTAAGGTTAATAATGTATGGATTTTCACTACCAGTACCATCATTATTAGATATGCTAATTTGAGCTGTTTTTGCACCTTGTGAAAGCGGACTAAACGTAATGGTAAATGTTGTGGTACCAGTTAATATTCCAATACTTGATGTGGTTAAAGTTTGATTTACAGTAAACTCACTTGCATTTGTACCTGAAATATTAACCAATAGTGGCGCAGCTGTTAAGGTAAGCGCTGCTGTGCCCGTATTTTCAATGGTAAATGTAACGGTACTTGAATTGGTACCGGAGGTAACATTACCAAAAGCATAAGTAGATGCTGATGCATAATTAGTAACACCTTGCTTAATATTAATTTCTGGTGTTGGTGCAATTACATTGAATGAAAAACTTATATCACTGGTTTCTCCTACTTGTGCAGCAGTTAACTGATTACCTGTTGCATTGGTGTTGAAAATAAGGTTATTAAAAGTGGCTACACCGGCAACCATATTTACACTCACAGTTGCAGCAGGATCAAATGTAGTAGTACCAGTTGTAATGCTTAATGTTACAGCACTTATATTATCCAAATCGAAATTTACTAATGCATCAATCGCATTTACCGTAACTGACGGCGCCATAACAAATCCATTGACCACAGTAGTTGGTTCTTGATTAAATATTAAGGCTGTAGTAAATACTTCAATTCTATTTCGATCTAAAGTGTTTAAAGTAGCAGCTCCACCGGCATTAGCCGCTGCAAAGGTTGAACCCCCGGCTGTTGCGGTTGCAGCAGTAATGGTAAAAGCAAATTGGAGATTATCGGTAACCGAACCAGCAAAACTTGCTCTTAATGAAAAGGTTTTGGTTAAGCCATCTGTTGCAGTTAAACCGGTTAATCCCGAAAAAGTAACCGTACTTCCGGTAACGCTTACATCTGCTCCGGTTATTTCGGTACCTCCATCGTAAATGGCTAAACGGCGTAACAAGCTACTATTGGTAATACTAAAAGTGATACTACTTAGTCCGGTATTTAACACATCATAATCTGCAACACCACTACCATCTTGAATGGTAAATTGTGCTACTTCAAGAGAGTTTGCACTCGTTAAATCTGCATTTTCTTGATAAGTGTAATAATCAACATTAGAAGGTTCGGTAAATCCGGTATTTCTAATAATGTTTGAGTTAGGGGATGGAACAAATATTGTTTTTGTACCTCCAATTGCCACAGGATTTGTTCCTGATTTATTTGCCAAAACAAAACTAATATTTGAAAAGGCAGTTGTACCCAATGAAATGGTATTAGCATTTACCGCAGTTGATGAAATATCTGCAGTAACAAATAAATAACCCGTCGTACCTAAACCTATCACTTGACTAGTGAAACTCGGAAAAGTTTTTGACCCAGCAGCACCGGGATTAGTGAAAGTACTCAAAGTTGCATCACCAGCATTTAAAGTTGCATCAGCAGAATATCTAACTTTTAAATTACTAATATCAGCAGCTACATAAGTTCCTGCTGTAGTAACTGTAAGTCCATTAAGCGTAGCAGCTGCTGTTGTTACAGTAAGATCAAAGCGCTGAAGTATTACATCTACATCATTACGCAACACAGTTGGAGCACCAATTGTACCATTTGAAATGGCTACATCTGCAGGTGTAGAAAGTAATGAAATGCTTACATCATCTAAATCACAATTTCCTGAACCTTTTGTATATGTCCATCTAACATACCTCGAAGTACTAGTTAATGTAACTACAATATCCGCACAATCTGTAATAACAGTTGCGCCTGACCCTGCAATTCCATATGTTCCAACAGCTGTCCAAGTTGTTCCATCTATTGATTGTTGAACCAACATACTGGAAGCAGTATTCATACTCGCGGACTTTAACTTAAATGTTAATTGATTTGGAGTACCTGAGAAGAAAACAGTATTTAAATCACCATTTGTATCAAATGTTCTAGCATCACTTCCGGTGCAAGCGAAAGAAGTATTTCGTAGGGTTGCACCGGAATTTGTCCAACCTGTTGGTTCAGCCCCTGACCATGCCGTTCTAGATAATGGCAAGGTTGCTTGAGCACAAACAATTTGTGGTGCAATAAAAATAACTGTTAAAAAAAAATAGTACAATTTATTCATAATCCTAATTATTAGAGGGTAATCAGACAAATCAAAACATGCACCAAACATTAAAAAAATGCTTAAAGTGGATAATTTGATGATAAAAGCTTAACTATAGCAAAAGCAATGTTCAAACTTCAAGAAAGGATTTTGATTAGGATAATAGTACTTACAAAGGTAATATTTAAAGATTGATAC
>JBMOEQ010000239.1:0-5137 GCA_049314655.1 Ferruginibacter sp.
CTTCAATGATTCTATCATCTCCCCACTCAACCACAGTATTTCCATCGGCTTCTTTTAAGATATACCGATATTGGATATCCAGTGATTTTTTTCCAAAATCACCCAAATCAACGGTACCATACCAAAATTGATCATTGTAATATTCTAGGGAAATAGCCTGATGAATACTATCATCACCTAATGCGGTATGCGACCCCGAAACAGCAAGCGTTTGTCCGTATGTTGTAGAAAAACGGATATAAAAATGTGCAATCATTGTAAGATTTAATTAAGAAAGGGCAATTTAAACCCTTTACTTTAAAATGTAAAAAATACACAAACAAATAAATTAAAAATGCCCAACAAAAACTCAACTTTTGCTTTGAAAGGACAAAAACGATAAAAAAAGTTGAAAATCAGTGTTATGGGTTGCATGAAATTTGATGAATTGCCCTATTTTTGCCAAAACTTGACATTCATGGAAACTTCAAAAAAGTCTACCGCATTATACTGGATCCTTTTCTTTGTATCAGTTGCAGCTTCTGTATTCGTTTACCAAATTGGCGGTGGTTATTGTTCAATGGTTTTGCCATTTAACGTTACCTTCTTTGCGAAGGCGCTTGATTTGATGTAAACGATTTCCTTTTATTTCAAACTATTGATGATTGCAGCAAATTCTGTTGCATTCAATGCTGCACCCCCAACAAGTCCGCCATCAACATCAGGTTGACCAAATATTTCTTTGGCATTAGCAGCTTTTACACTACCACCATATAATATTGAGATGCTATTGGCAACTGTATCTCCATAAGTTGCAGCAAATACACTGCGGATATGGGCATGAATTTCTTGTGCTTGTTCGCTTGAAGCTGTTTTACCGGTGCCAATTGCCCAAATAGGTTCGTAAGCAATTACAAATCCAGTTAATTGTTCAGCAGAAAGATGAAATAAACTCTCTTTCAATTGTGTTTCTACATAACTGTTTTGTGTACCTGCTTCACGAATATCGAGCGACTCGCCACAACAGAAAATTGGTTTCAATCCGGCTTCTAAACAAAGATTCACTTTTTCGGCAAGCATAGCATTAGATTCTAAGAAATATTCTCTTCTTTCGCTATGGCCCAAAATAACATAAGGAACATCAATACTTTTTAGCATTTCTACACTCACTTCGCCTGTATAAGCGCCCGATTTTTTACTGTAGCAATTTTGTGCAGCAATATATACATTAGTTTTGCCTTCAAAATATTTTGCAATGGTAGTTAAGTAAGGAAATGGTACACCAAATACGGCTTCTTGATTGCTATTCAATTGGTGTGGTATAGCCAATAAATCGTTTACTAAGGTTTCGGCTTGCTGCAAGGTTAAGTTCATTTTCCAGTTAGCTGCAGCGATTTGTTTTCTCATAATTGTATTTTTTAATGATAATATATGTGATGTAATTTTTCTTCTTCTTCAGCGGTTAAGGATTGATTTTTTAGTGATTTCCAATTTTTAATATCTATCAATACTTTCTCCCATTGATACCTTTCTTTTCCCCAAGTAAAATCGTTGATTTTTTTGGGAGTTAAAGCCGTATCAAAAATATTGCAGCAAATACCTATAACAGTTCCGGTATTGATGGAGGTATTAATGGCTGTTCTACTGTAATCGCCCATTAATACCCCTGCTTTTAATCCAACCGGTATAAAACCGCCACTGGCTTCATGCCATACTTTTACAATACCGGCAGTATTTTTCACATTCGAGTTAGAAGTACCTGCTCCTAAATTGCACCATTCGCCAATAACACTATCGCCTAAATAGCCGTCATGTGCTTTATTGCAATAGCCCATCAGTACACTGTTTTTAATTTCGCCACCGGCTACCGAATGCGGACCAATAGTTGTAGCCCCGTAAATTTTGGCACCCATCTTTACCACCGCATTATTACAAATGGCAATGGGGCCTCGCAACATAGCGCCTTCCATTACTAAGGCATCTTTGCCAATATAAATTGGTCCTTCCGAGGCATTGATAAAAGCATGTTCTACAATTGCACCCGGTTCTATAAAGATGTTTTCCGGCGCAATGACTTTATTGGTTGAGGAAATGGGTTCCGATTGTCGGCCAAAACAAATCATCCTAAAATCTTTCCGAATTGCCCAATCATTCCATTGAAAAATTTGCCAAGGATACATTAATGTCTTCAGTTCCTCTTGATCAATTGCTTCAATATTTCCACCATTGGCTAAAAGGGATAATCCTCCATCTAAGGAAGGCACCCAATGGGGCTGTAAGGTTATATCATCTACCAACAAAATTTCTTCGTAAAACGAATTTTTAATGAAAGCCCATTTTTCTCGGATGGTTAAAATACCCAATCTTATATCGGCAGCGCTTTTGAGGGCTGTAAAAGGATATAACTGTTTATGATTGGAGATGGTATCGTTGAAGGCCAAATTCATGCATCAAAATTCAGAATAATTAAAGTTCAACCAAGGCATACAAATGTACAAAAAGGTTAATGGAATAGAGAATGCGATTGGGTTATCGTTTGATTTATTTTATGGGTGCGTATATTCAAAAAAAAATCCCCCGAAACGGAGGATTGAATATTGTACTACTTGTACCAAATAATAGCGTATTAATGAGCTCTTTTTTCGTAACGCTTTTTAAATTTGTCGATACGACCAGCAGTATCCACCAATACATTTTTACCTGTATAGAAAGGATGTGAAGTATTTGAAATCTCTAATTTAATTACCGGATATTCATTACCGTCTTCCCATTTAACCATTTCTTTTGATTCAGCAGTTGAACGACTTAAGAATTGGTATCCGTTACTCATATCTTTGAAAATAACGAAGCGGTAATTTTTGGGATGCAAATCTTTTTTCATGATTGTTAAAAGTTTTGTGCATGGATTTTGCCATGCGATTTTTAAAGAGTGCAAAAGTAATGGAAATATGGGGAAAAAGCCAATTAAATATAAATTAATGGCCATTTAACCTCAAAATCTTTACAAAACCTAACTTTTCATATTGGTTTGTTGTAGTGCAATACCCAAATTCCAACCGCGGGAAGCTTGAATAACTTCTTGAAGATCATCGATTTTTTTACCGGTAACGCGTATGATATCATCCATGATAGCCACTTGTACTTTCATACCGCTATCTTTTATCAATTTTACAATTTTCTTGGCATCTTCTTGCTTGATACCGTTTCTTACCGGCACTTCTTTTTTTACAATTTTACCACTGGGAAAAGGTGGTTTACTTAAATCAAATACTTCAGCGGCCAATCCTTGTTTCATACTTCTACTAATCAAAACATCTGTAATTTGATCCATTTTCATATCGCTTTCGGCTTCTAAATTGAGTTTGAAATCTTTCTTATTCAATTCAATAACAACATGGCTCGCTTTAAAATCGAAACGATTGGTAATTTCTTTCTTTACAGTATTGATAGCATTATCGAGTGTTTGCAAATCAACCTTACTGGCAAAATCAAATGATGGCATAAAATATAGTATTAGGTGCAAAGATACTAGCCAAAAGAAAACTTCAGCGCTGCATTTCAGGAAAATGTTTTTTGCATTTTGTTGAGTAATTGTCCATTTAAATACAATTGAACTGTATACGTTCCTTTTAGTGCATTTTCGGTATTGATAAAAAAGCTATAACTGCGGTCGTCTGTTCTATTGTCATCTAACTTTACTTTACAGGAATAGATTTTTTTTCCGGAAGTTGTAGTGAAAAAACCGGATTCCCAGGTAGATTTCTGAAGCACCCTTCCATTGGGTTGAATCAATACAACCATCATTTCGGAACCGGGAGCTGGTGCAGGGCCACGCAATACAAAAGAACCCGATAGTTTATTGGCAGATTCTATTGAATTGGTTTCTATTTCTCTATCTTCCGAAATACGATATGCCTGTAAGTTTAGTTCAGTAGCGGTTAATGTAGCCGGTGCATTTTCTGTACGGGTAGATGATAATGGAGCAACTTGTTCGACCGAATTACTGGTCGTTTGGGTTTGCAAACGAGCCAATAAATCGCTCAATCGCTTATTCTCGGCTTCAATTTGAACATTTTTATTGTACAGCGCTTCTACTTTCAGTTGCAGTAAATTGATTTTCTGACGGGCAATTTCAACATCCAATGTGGTGGCTTTGGCTTGCAAAATGGCCTCAATTTCTTGTTTCAATGCATTAAATTCAGCTACATTTTTCTGTAAAGTGAGATTTGTTGTATCTGTTTGCTGAATGCCCGAAACTTTATCATCGAAACGTTTTATGGTAGATTGGTATAGTTGCGCTAAGGAATCTTTGGTAGAAGCAATTGAACTTTTATTCAGCGCAGCAATTGTTGATTGTTGATCGTTGTACTTTTTATACAAATAATAGCCCCATGAACCTAGAATGAGTAAACTAAGTAAACATAATAATCCAACGATTACCAATAAAAATGACTTAATATCTTTCATTGATTGGGTGCATTAATGCGGTCATAACGCCCGAATATTGCTTATTTTACTTGTTGATTTACATAAGCAGATATCCAACCTACTTGTCCGTTTTTAACCAAATAAAACTGCTTTTTATCATAAATACCTTCAAACTGGCGCATGATTTTTAATAGTAAAGCAGTACCTGCCATCAAGGATTTTTGATCAAATACTTTTAAAACCCTGTTGATTTCCTTTTCTGCCAGTAATTTTTCATCTGCTCCCATTTCGGCTTTTGCAAGCATTTGAGCCGGTGTCATCTTATTGAAACTAGTAAACAATTGGTCGTTGAATTTTTGTAATTCTTGAAAAGTTACAGGAACAACTGGATTTGCAATCAGCTCCGGACTAATCAATGTAGCAACCGACCAAGCAATACCTCCACTGAATGCAATATGGTCGTTCATATTATAAGCGCCACTTTCATTAACGGCATATTCAATTTCTGGTGCAGCGGTACCAGAAATTACGCGGTACAATTGTTTATTGAAATTGGACAAAGATTTATCGTCTTCACAACGTTTATCAACAGTATTGAATACACTTTTGGTTCCCCAATTCAATTGAAACAACTTTAATTCTTGCGTATTTCCATTTGGAAAATAACCACCTTTAGTATTACCACTTCCGATATCAATTAAAAAAGTATTGTATCGGCGCGATTCGGGTA
>JBMOEQ010000240.1:0-5131 GCA_049314655.1 Ferruginibacter sp.
ATAAAGAATCTAAAGTTTATAAGGTTTATAAGGTGTGCCCACTAAACCCTAAACCACTAAACTCCTAAACTTAGTTTATAAAGAATCTAAAGTTTATAAGGTTTATAAGGTGTGCCCACTAAACCCTAAACCTCTAAATTTCTAAACTTAGTTTATAAAGTATCTGCACTAAACCCTCAACTTCTAAACTCTAAACCCGTTTATATAGCATCTCCCCCCAACTTCTAAACACCTCAACTAAATTTCTATCGCTTTCTTTCCCTCCACATTTGATTAAACGTTTTAGCACTAAACACTAAATCCGATCGGTTTTGTTTCCAATCTTTAAATAACCCATTCACCAATTTATTTTTCAAATTGCCGCTACCCATATTCATCATCGATCTTTTCAAGCTTGCTATCTTCCACATCTTCCAAGCCATACGTTCCGAAAACGGCGCATAGCCTTCCATCACCGATTGGTGTCGATTATCCAATAACAATTCATGCAAATTAATTTTTACCGCACATACTTCTGTACAATTGCCACATAAAGATGATGCATAACTTAAATGCTTAAACTCTTCCATGCCGGCTAAATGGGGTGTAATAACACTTCCAATAGGACCGCTATACGTTGCGCCATAAGCATGACCGCCAATATTTTTATACACCGGACAAGCATTTAAACATGCCCCACAACGAATACAATACAAACTTTCGCGTTGTTTAGGATCTGCAAGAATATTGGTTCTACCATTATCTAACAAAATAACAACCATCTCTTCGGGACCATCATTTTCATTGGCTTGTTTGGGTCCGGTAATAATTGAGTTGTATACCGTAATTTTTTGTCCAGTTCCAAAAGTAGAAAGCAATGGCCAAAACAATCCTAAATCGGTAAGCGAAGGAATCATTTTTTCAATGCCCACAATTACTATATGTGTTTTTGGAAAAGCGCAACTTAAACGAGCATTGCCTTCATTTTCGGTAACGGCAACTGCACCAATATCACTGATGATAAAATTGGCACCGGTTACTCCAACCTCGGCTTCTACATATTTTTTGCGCAAAATATCACGAGCAACCAATGTAAGCTCTTGTGGCGTTAAGTTGGGCGATGTACCTAATTTTTTATTAAACAATCGAGCTACATCTTCCTTGCTTTTATGCATGGCAG
Source organism: Ferruginibacter sp. (assembly GCA_049314655.1). Taxonomy (GTDB): domain Bacteria; phylum Bacteroidota; class Bacteroidia; order Chitinophagales; family Chitinophagaceae; genus Ferruginibacter. The sequence continues at coordinate 1,160 of JBMOEQ010000240.1, forward strand.
GCGTTACAATATGGTAAGGTGCTTCTCCATCCAATTGTTGAATGTATTCGCCCAAATCGGTTTCAATACTTTCAATGCCGTTTTTTTCTAATGCTGCATTTAAGTGAATTTCTTCGGTAACCATGCTCTTGCTTTTTACCAAAGTTTTGCATTGCTTTTCTTTACAAATGGTTAATATTTCGGCGATGGCCTGGTCGGCATTTTCGGCCCAAATTACTTTTCCGCCACGTTTGGTAAAATTGAGTTCAAACTCTTCCAATTGTTGATCAAGCGTTTCAATAGCACGCCATTTTATATTCTTTGCTCTTTCACGAGCCAAATGCACATCGGTAAACTGTGTTTTACCTTGAGGTACAACGGCATTGTATTTTCCAATATTGAAATTAATTTTTCGGCGATGGTCTAAATCGGCCGATTTAATGGTACTCTTTGCTATAAATGATGCTGCAGACTGACTCATAATTTTTTTTAGGTGTTACCGGCGGTAGTACATCGGGCAACGGCAGATGGCGACGCTCCGTTCAACTGCGGTAATCCTTATCTTCTTTTTTTGAGAAATGATTTTAATCCCTACCTACTACATTATTAGGGGTTAAAATTATAACTAAATGCTGAAGATTAGTACTACAGCGACATACAATTGTATCGGCAGCTTATATTGTACATAAAAATCGCCCATTAAACCTATTTAGTCTTGGCGCAATTGATGCATTAGTTCTGCTTTTTTGCCTTTTATATAGTTGAAGATCTACGTTTTTTATTCAACTGCACTAAACTAAATAAACTTTATAAACACTATATACGTATATCCACATTAAACAATCCTTACCGTTTCTTATACTGTGTTTCGTACCAACCAATCCAATCTTTAACAGTAACTTTTTTTACCAATTCGCCAATCAATTCATAAGGAATTTGATCTATCTTTTTCAATCGAACACAGCTTTTACCCATATCCAATTTACTGGGTACTTGTTTTGCATACTCCGCGGTAAACCAATTCATCAATTCAGCATTTGCATACAATCCCATATGATAAATACTGATGGCATTTTTTTGTGAAGCCAAATTCATAAAGGGCAAGGGTAAGTTTGGGGTACAATGGTAACCATCTGGGTAAATAGAATGCGGCACTACATAACCAATCATACCATAACTCATTTCTTCCTTAAAACCCTTGGGCAAATTTTTCAGTATCACTTTTCTCAATTTTGTGATGGCCGCTTTTCTATCTTCAGGAAGCGCTTCTACATAAGCCTCTACCGTTGTTGCAGTTGATTGCATAATATGGTATTTAAAATTTGAATACACTAAAATAACACACTTTTTAGAAATTATCTCTTGGTACGTTTTGATCCCCAATTTTAATAACAAATTTTTTGAGCATTGTATTTATGTAAATCTACATAAAACTGCATCCTAGTAGAAAACACTAAATATGCAATACGCCTTACTTAAAGATGCCCGTTACTTTCAGTTGTGTTTTCAGGCCATCTTTTTAAGTTTTGGCGTAATGTATTTGCATTGGTCGGCCGATTGGATGATCTATGCCACCTATTTCTGTACAAGCATTTTCACTCAAGTTTTACTAGAATGGTTGTTTAATCCTTCGCATGTGGAGCGCTTATCTACCAACTGGTTTACACAATTAAAAAAAGGATTACCCTCAGCCTTTATCAGCTCCTTTGGTTTAACCTTACTATTAAAAACGCATGAAATACCGGTTGCAATGCTTGCTGCTTTCATTAGTATAGCCTCAAAATATATTCTACGATTCAACGGAAAACACATTTTCAATCCCTCAGCATTGGGTATAGTTTTATCCATTATTTTAACCCATAAAGCATGGGTAAGTACTGCTCAATGGGGCAGCGGAATGGTTATTTTCTTTGGCGCAATTTGTTTGGGTTGTATAGTGGTAACAAGGGTACAACAACTAGATGTGAGTATTGCATTTTTAGCCAGCTTTGGTGGATTACTCTTTGCGCGTCAAGTTTTGTATTTAGGCTGGCCTATAGATTTCTTTATTCAATCCATCAGCACAGGTAGTGTTTTGCTGTTTTCTTTTTTTATGATCAGCGATCCCAAAACAACGCCTAATCATCCTACAGCAAGAATACTATGGGCAATAACAATTGGAGGCATTGCATTTTACCTCACTACTTTCCATTTCATCAACAATGCGCCCATTTGGGTTTTAGTTTGTAGCCAACCCTTAGTACCATTGCTCGATTATGTTTTTAAAGCCCAACGTTTTCAATGGCATCAACCAGTTCGTGTAGCATCAAAAAATATCAATACAATTAATTATCAACCCCATCAATTTTAATTGCCCGTTTTTATCGTACGCTTATAATTTATAACAACAAAACAGCATTCATTATGAAACAAAAATTGCTTTTTATTGCAGGTCTAATTTTCGTATCGCCGGTTATCTATTCATTTTGTGGCTTTTATGTAAGCAAGGCCGATGGTACGTTGAAAAACAAAACCAGTCAGGTTATTTTGGTGCGAGACGGCAACCGAAATGTAATCACCATGTACAACGATTTTAAAGGCGATATCAAGGATTTTGCTATGGTAGTGCCGGTACCTGTAGTATTAAATAAAGAAGATATTAAAGTAGTAAATCAAAATATTTTTCAATTGTTGAATGATTATAGTGCGCCGCGTTTAGTAGAATATTACGATGAAAACCCTTGCGAGCCCAGGTATGATGTGTTGATGGAAGCCAGTGTTTCAAAAAGTGTCACCGAGGATTTAGCCCCCTCGCCCAATAGTGTACGCAAAAAAGATTTAGGGGTAAAAGTAGAAGCACAATATTTAGTGGGCGAATACGACATTATGATTTTAAGCGCCAAAGAAAGTGGTGGATTAAAAACTTGGCTTACCGAAAATGGGTATAAAATTCCTGCCGGCGCAGAAGAAGTATTGGATCCCTATATCAAAAGCAATTTGAAATTTTTTGTGGTAAAAGTAAACCCCAAACAACAGAAAAAAATGAATAATAATTTTCTGCGTCCACTTCAAATTAGTTTTAACTCACCAAAATTTATGTTGCCTATACGATTGGGTATGGCAAATGCTGATGGCGACCAAGATTTAATTGTATATGCTTTTACCCGTAAAGGAAGAATTGAATGTACCAACTACAGGAATGTAAATATTCCAACAGGACAAAACATACCGCTTTTTATAAAAGATAATTTCAATAGTTTTTATAGCAATTTATTCAGTAAACAATGGACGAATGAAGGAAAAAATATTGGTTTCTTGGAATATGCTTGGAATGTGAGTCCGCAAAACTATTTAAAATGCGATCCCTGTGTTGGCAATCCTCCTGCACCACAAGATTTAGTACAGGCGGGTGTATTTTGGCTCAATAGAGATAATAATGAATACAGAAATATTGATGATGAAGTAGATTATAGTGATGAAGTGTTTTTTACCAGAATGCATTTTAGATACAACCGTAAAAGCTTTGCGCAAGATTTACAATTTCAGGTTACACCCAACAATGAAAACTTTCAAGCAAGGTATATTATAACCCATCCGGCAACTGGAAAATTTCAATGTGCAGAAGGACAAAAATATTTACGCGATTTAAAACAACGCAGAAAAACAGAACTTAAAAACTTAACTACTCTTACCGGAACCAATATAGACACTTGGCAACAAATTGCTTTAAGCAACGAAGAAGCATCGGGTAGAAATGAAATGTACACCACGGTTATGAGTGAAGTAAAAGAAGAAAGGGCACATGAAAGTGCATCGGGTAGCGGGGTACTTATATTAGGCGTAATTATGTTGGGGAGTGCCGGATTGATGAAGTGGAAGGGAATGATTTAAACCACAGAAAAAAAGAAGGAAACGGAGATTTTTTACCGCAGAGAAAAAGGAGAAAACGGAGATTTTTACCGCAGAGATAAAGGAGGAAACGGAGGAACGCTGAGTTATAATTAAACACTCAAC
>JBMOEQ010000241.1:0-5099 GCA_049314655.1 Ferruginibacter sp.
ATAGCAGCCGGGGTTTCTTTTTTAGGAGTAACTGGAGTTTCAGTTTTTCCTTTGGTTTTTGTTACCGTATCTTTTTTGGGTAAATCTGCACTTGGAAGTAAATCATTTGTTCCATCATCTGCAGGATCTATGATAAAATCATTGGCATCGCCATTACCCATATCTTCGGGATAGTTGGTACTATCGCCAATATTCACCAAGCGCTCTAAATTTTGATCTGCATAAATAGGGTCATTGGCCATTTGAGCCGGTTCTTCAAAAGTTAATACTTTTCCATAAGGCAATTTTTTATCATCATATACCTTTTTCATAAAGTAGCCCCATTTAGGCAATGCCATTTCGCTACCACCACCGGTACCTGCATAAATACGAATGAATGGATCATCACAGCCTACCCATGTGCCCGCTAATAATTCGGGCGTATATCCAATAAACCATCCATCAGTATTATCGTTTGTAGTACCTGTTTTTCCGGCTTTTTCTGCTGGAATGCTATATCCATTTAATGATCTACCGGTACCAAATTTTACAACGCCTTGCATCAATTTAACCATCGTAAACGCATCGTTTTCATTGATTACTTGTTTGGGCGTTTCTTGAATAAATTCTTTCAACAAATTGCCATTTTTATCTTCTATTCTAGAAATAAATTGAGGCTCTACATTGTAGCCTTTATTGGGGAACATCGTATAGGCTTGCAACATTTCTAATAATGGAATTTCTGCAGCACCTAATGCAATAGAAGGATAGGGGGGCAATTTGGTTTTAATGCCACATTGAATAGCAAATTCTATAGTACGTTTAACGCCTATTAAACCCATTAAATGCCAAGCCGCAGCGTTTAAAGATTTGGCTAAACAATAGGCCATTGTTCCGCCACCGCCACTGATGGTTTTACCGGATAAAGTTAATGGTCCGCCGGAGATATACGATTCGGGTGTGTAGCCGGCATCTTGAACGGCTAAAGTATAGAGTAATGGTTTAAATGTAGAACCTACTTGGCGTTGCGCGGTAACGTGATCAAATTTAAACCATTTAAAATCGATACCACCCACCCAACATTTAACTTCTCCTGAACGTGGATCCATAGCTACAAATGAAGTTTGCATGAGTTGCTTATGGTATTTGATAGAATCACGCGGTGTCATTACAGTATCGGTTTCGTGTTTTTCGTTCCAAGCAAAAACTTTCATCCTTACCGGCACTAAAAACGATTTTTTTATTTCCGCTTCATCTATTTCATCTTCTTTAAGGTTCTTCCAACGCTCGCTGTATTTCATGGCGTTTTCAATAATCACATCACGGCCTTTCCACATTCTATCGCCATTATACTTTAATAAGTTGTTCAACTTTTTTTGTATCACCGGCTGGTGTTGCATCACCGATTCCTCGGCATATTGTTGCATGGAAGAATTGATGGTGGTATATATCTTCAAACCATCTCTATACAAATCGTAATTTTCTCCGGTTTTAGGATTTTTGTTTTCCTTACACCATTGTTTCATTTTCTCTGCCAATACCGTACGGAAATATGGTGCAATACCAACATTTTCATCTGCCTTTTTATAATTGGTTATTAAGGGTTTTGCTTTAAGTTTAGTGGCTTGAGCATCGGTTAAATAATGTTGCTTACAGTCTACCATCCTTTCAATAACTGTATTTCTGCGATTAAGAGCGGCAGCGGGGCGGCGAATTGGATCGTAAATAAATCCTTTTAACATACCTACCAAAACGGCAGCTTCTTCTATGGAAAGTTCGATGGGTTCTTTCTGAAAATATATTTTTGAAGCGTTTCTAATACCATAATTATTGCCCCAAGAAGCGCGGTTTAAATATAGGGTGATGATTTCTTCTTTGGTAAAATTGCGTTCAAGTTTAACGGCAATAATCCATTCCTTAATTTTTTCTAATCCTCTTTTCAACACATTGCCTCTACCTTGTTTTAAAATCATTTTGGCCAATTGTTGAGTAATGGGACTACCGCCACCATCGGTACCTAATTTTATAACAGCACGGGCAACTGCTTTAGCATCTATACCCGAATGGTCGTAAAAGTTTTGATCTTCAGTGGCAATTAATGCATGAATAATATTGGGCGATATTTCTTGATATTTTACTTCGCTTCTATTTTCCGAATAATACTTACCCATGAGCTTACCGTCGTTGGTATAAATTTCACTGGCAAGATCGGCCTCTGGGTTTTGCAATTCTTTTAATGAAGGCATCTTTCCAAACAATCCAAAATTGGCAGCAGTGAACAGCAGCACAACAAACAATAGGCCACCAAAAAAAACACGCCATAAAATTTTTACTGATCTTTTCATAAACTCATCCTTTGAAATGCGGGTTGTTGACTACAGTGTTTTAATATTCAAATGCAAAGGTTAATTAGAACTGATTGGGATATTGTTTTTTCAATAACAGTTTATAGCCTTCTATATTTTTATTGGCTTTAAGTAATTCCAAATTTGCAGCAGATATAATTAAGAAAGAATATTTAGAAGCGGGCAACCACGATACTTCTTCTGGTGCGGCCCTTTTTACTCTTGTATAAAAATCCATCGCCACCGCTGCATCAGCAAAGCTTGAAAATACCAATAAACTCTTCTCTTGATCTAATGCATCTTTTTCAACTTGCAATTGTGCTTGTCTGAAATTTTCATTACAGAAACGCGTAAATGCATTTTTCGATTCATTGATATAGGTGCCATCAACTTTATCAAGAACCATGAGTACAAAATGAGGCGCTGTTTCTACAAATGTAAACGGTCCACTTACTACCGGAGGCTTTACTTTTACAACTGTATCGGCTTTAGGTGTTTGTACTGCTACAGGGGCAGTTTTAACGCTGTCTTTGTTTGTTGCCACAGGTGTAACAATTGCTTTTTGAACAGCGGGTTCTCTGGTGATAATTACTTCGTCGTCTTTTGCTCGTGTAACTTCTAACTGTTGCAAATAAGTTTCTATTTCTTTTCTTCTTTTTAATACTTCAATAAGATTTTCTGCACGTTTCACCAATTTCGATTGCGGATGCAAACTGACGATGTTCTTTAATACATTGGTGGCTACAGAATCATCTTTCTGACGAATATGGTATACCGCTTCGATATATAATAATTGCGGCGACCAATAATTATTTCCATAAATACTGTCTGCTTTTTTCTTTTCTGAAAATGCTTCATCGAATTTACCTTCTATGAACAAATTGTAAATAGACTCATATTTTTTAGTACCTGCATCATTGTTGTTACCCGGTTTTAAAGCAGTAGGATTATTTAATTGAATAGCCGATTTTGAAGTAGGGAATTGTTTGGTCAATAAATTTTTATAAAAATTAGACTTTGCCATATCACCTATTTTGGCATAACAAGCACTCAAGCCAAAATATAAATCGCCGTTATATAAAGAATCCGGGAAGCGTTTCAATGAACTTTCATAGGTATCAATAGCTTCGTTGTAATCATTTAAATCGTAGTGATATACTTTAGCCAATTCAAAAAGATTAACAGCAATAAGTTCATTACTGGCTGTAATTTTTTCGGGTGTTAAAGGCAGATTAGACATTAAGCCTTCGTAGCTGAAATCTTCGGGTTGTTGATTTTTTTCTTCTACAGGTGCTGCTCCTTCTTTTGTTTTTGGTTGTGGTTTCTTTTCATCGGGAGTTGGGTTGGCACTAATGGGGTCATCGGGACTGCCAACACCCATATCCGGAGCCATTTGCGGTGCATTGTTTTTGGGTTGTGCGCCGGTATTATCGCCAGAAGCATTTTTTCTACGCCAATTATCGGCATTAGTTCTGGTGCCCCATTTCCTTTTAAATTCGGTTAAGCCTTTAGATCTAAGCGATGCATTATAAAAATACCATTCGCCTTTAGTATTGTTAGAAAATAAATCGGCCGATTGCTCTTTGTTGTTATTGAATGCAATCATATCCCCACCTGCATTATTATCTTCTTCTTTTAACCCTTTTTCTTTACGATATTTTTTGGCTAATTTTTTTACAAAGCTTTCACGCTCGCCAATAGGTAGGGCTGCTACTTTTTGTAAACTATCTTGTTTTTCAATAACACTTAAATGTTGTACTACTTTAGATAGCGCATTTCTTCTGCTTTGAATTTCTGATAACTGTGCTTCAATGGTTGTATCGCCCGATTGTAAACTGTCGTAACATGCATAGGCCAATTTATATTGACGTCTTTGATAAGCTATATCGGCGAGTTTAAGTAATGACTTATTTTTATAAACTACATTATCAATATTAAATTTTACACTTTTATTGTATAAAATAACAGCGGTATTGGTATCGGGTTTTTGTAAAGCAATTTCGCCGGCAGAGAAATAGATTAGGTCTTTATATATTTCAAATTTATCCTTTCGAGCCATTTTCAACAGGTTATCGATGCTGTTGTTCATTTCTTTTTCAGTGCTTGATTTCATCATCGTAGCATTGTTTAATCGAGCATAAATATCTAAAATAGGATCTACAGTATGTTTAGATGATTTTTCATAAAAAGTAGTGGCTTTATCAAATTGACGCGACATAGAATAGAGCTGTCCCAATAAAAATTCGGAACGTGCTTTATCTTGTTTGGTATCGGCATTGCTTAATGCTTTTTCGAGATATACGGCTGCACTATCGTAGCTTTCTTGTTTATAAAACCAATATGCATTTACTTCATTCAAGTCGTTTTTAAGGCGATTGGGTAAATTAGGATCGTGTTGTAAGATGTTGATTAAACTTGCAGCTTCACCCAATTCATTTTGTTCAATTAAAGTGCGAGACATCCAAATTAAAGCATCATTTCTACTGGGTGGTTGGGCGGTTAACTTTTGTAAAATATTTTGCTTCTCTTTATTGGCAATGCTTACAATACTTCTATTAGCGTCGTCATTGGTGCCAATTATCCTGCTATCATCTTCATTTTTCTTTCGAGGAAATAAGTTGTAATTGATAAATTGAAAAGTTGCCGCAGCCGAATCAAAATCTTTTCTTAGAAAATAGGCTTTTCCCATTAAAAGATACATATTGTCTATCCAATCGTTTCTTAAATCGTGCAATAATATCCCTGCGGTAGATTTAAATATTACTGAATCCAATT
>JBMOEQ010000242.1:0-5092 GCA_049314655.1 Ferruginibacter sp.
CATCATTTACCATAAAAGTACTGTCTATCACTACTCCGGCTTTAGGATTATCTTTTGATTTCTCGTAAGTGATGTAGTTGTATTTTACCGGCAATATTACTTTCCCTGTATTGGTGATTAAGCCATATTTTTTATCAATAACAACAGGATAATGATTATGGAAACCAAACATTACTGTGGTGTACGAAATATTTAAACCGCTGATATCATCATACAATGCCGGTGTAACTTCTACCCCCAAATGATTAACGATGCCCAGCTTATTATTTTTTACATAAATAGCATAAACCAACAAAGGCTTTTTACTTACGGTATCAAAGCGAGATAATGCTTCGTACTGGCGACTCTTTTTAATGGTTTGCCATTGTGCCTCTGTAATGAGGCCAAGTTTATTCAGTGTAAATTTTTGTTGTGCTTGAAGTGAAGTAAATACCAACAAACACCACACACTCATTGAAAATACTTTCATAATTTTTTCTTTAATAAATACACATGAATATTTTTACAACCGTTGTTGCATACGAACAACCATTTCATTTTTCCAACTGTTGAAATCCCCCACTAATATATGTTCTCTTGCTGCATTTACCAACCATAGATAAAAAGCCAAATTATGTACACTTGCAATGGTTAGGCCTAGCATTTCTTTTGCTTTTAATAAATGTCGTAAATAGGCTTTAGAATAATAACTGCTGGTAGGGCAACCAATGGTATCATCAATAGGAGAAAAATCTCTTTCCCATTTTTTATTATCTATATTAATTACGCCGTTAGCTGTAAACAACATGGCATTTCTTCCATTACGAGTGGGCATTACACAATCAAACATATCTATCCCTAACGCTATGGATTCTAAAATATTCCATGGTGTTCCTACGCCCATTAAATAACGTGGTTTATCTACGGGTAAATTTTCGCAACAAAGTGCCGTAAACTCGTACATCATTTCCATGGGTTCACCAACACTTAATCCGCCAATGGCATTGCCCACTGCATTTTTAGACGCAATATATTGGCAGGAAGCTATACGTAAATCTTTATACGTACTGCCTTGTACAATGGGAAATAAGTTTTGCGAATACCCATATTTATCGGGTGTTTCATCGAAGCGTTTAATACAACGATCTAACCAACGATGCGTTAATTCCATACTTTGGCGGGCATAGGCATAATCACTGGGATAAGGTGGACATTCATCAAATGCCATGATAATATCTCCCCCAATTACTCGTTGAATATCCATTACATATTCCGGCGAAAAAAGGTGCTTACTACCATCGATATGCGATTGAAATACCACCCCTTCTTCTTTAATTTTTCGATTATTGGCTAAAGAAAACACTTGATATCCACCACTATCGGTTAAAATAGGTCCGTGCCATCCATTAAATTGGTGTAATCCACCAGCAGCTTCTAAGGTTTCTAATCCGGGGCGCAAATACAAATGATAGGTATTGCCTAATATAATTTGAGCTTTTACTTCTTCCTTTAATTGCTGTTGGGTAACCGTTTTTACACTTCCTACAGTGCCTACGGGCATGAAAATGGGCGTTTGTATTTGTCCGTGATCGGTGGTAATAGTGCCTACTCTGGCGCTTGTAGCCGAATCGGAATGTTTTAATTGAAAATTTAAGGCCGACATAAATATTTATGATTCATTAAAAAGTATAACTGTTATTTTTGCGCTATGATGAATTTGCATTGGTGGCAACTGGTTTTTGCAGGTTTTTGCCTGATTACCGGAATACAAGTTTTTTATTACCTGTTTTTCTTTATCCGCTTGGCTTTTTATAAAGCATCGGTAAAAAAAACGTCACAAACACATCCTGTTTCTGTTATCATCTGCGCAAGGGATGAAGCCGCAAATTTAGCGAAAAATCTTCCTGGCGCGTTATTGCAGCAATATCGTACTACCCATGAAGTAATTGTGGTAAACGATAACTCGTATGATGACAGTAAATATTTATTGGAAGAATTTCAAAAAAGCTTCAAACAATTGAATGTTGTGGAGCTAAAACAAGAAGCCAAACATATTCCCGGAAAGAAATTTCCATTGAGTGTAGGCATTAAATCGGCGAAATACGAAATTGTTTTATTAACTGATGCAGATTGTGTTCCGGCTTCTGAAAACTGGATAGAGCGCATTCAAGAATCATACGACGACCAAACAGAAATTGTTTTAGGATATGGTGCCTATCATAAGCAAAAAGGCTTGTTGAATAAATTGGTACGTTGGGAAACTTTTCATACCGCTTTACAATATCTTTCTTATGCTTTGGCTAAACAAACCTATATGGGTGTGGGTAGAAATTTGAGTTACAAGAAAACCATCTTTTTTAGGCACAAAGGATTTTCGGCACACAATCATATACCCAGTGGCGATGATGATTTATTCATCAACCTAGCCGCAACAAAAAGTAATACAAAAATCAATATTGATAAGGAAGCATTTACGTTAAGCAGTGCACCCAAATCTTGGGGTCAATGGTATAAACAAAAAACCAGACATTATAGTACCGGCAGATATTACAAGCCTTTTCAAAAAACCTTATTGGGTTTATATGCACTATCTCATTTTTTATTTTTTCCGCTTTTAGCAGTAAGTGCTTGCGTTTTCCCGTGGCCGTGGGTAGCCGGAGTATTTGGCTTTAGATTGCTTGTACAAATTGTTGTTTTGTTTCCATCCATGAAACGATTGGATGAAAAAGATTTGTTTCCGTTTTTTCTATTTTTTGATATTTGGATGTTCTTTTATTACCTCATTTTTTCAGTTGCTTTGATAAAAAAACCAAGAGCACAATGGAAATAAAAGGTTGTCTTGTACATAAATTTAATTGCTATTAAGATGGATCAACTGCTGCGTTATTTCACCGATTTTACAGATACACAATTGCGCCAATTGGATCAATTAAAACCCTTGTATACCGAATGGAATGAAAAGATTAATGTAATATCTAGAAAAGATATAGATCATTTTTACGAGCATCATGTGTTGCATTCTTTGGCTATTGCCACACAATTTGATTTTAAGCCGGGCACTTCAATTTTAGACTTAGGTTGTGGTGGTGGATTTCCGGGTGTACCCTTGGCAATCTTTTATCCCAAATGTGAATTTTTATTGGCCGATAGCATCATGAAAAAGCTAAAAGTAGTGAATGAAGTAGCGGCGGCTTGCGGCATCACCAATATCAAAACAAAACATACACGAGCTGAAGCCATCACCGATCAAAAATTTGATGTGGTAGTTTCCAGGGCTGTAGCCCCCTTAAAAGATTTATGGTTTTGGAGTAAACCTTTACTAAAAAAATCGACCAATAACCAAGGTTTAATATGTTTAAAAGGCGGCGATTTAACACAAGAAATTTTTGAAAGTAATTGTAAACCACATGTTTGGAGTATAGAAGGCATATTTACGGAGCCTTATTTTAAAGAAAAGTACCTTCTTCAAGTTCGCTAATAGCCCCCATTTTCTTTTTGTTATTTTGAGTTAAACTCTTGTGCATTGGGGCTTATCCTGACTTCGTCACTGGGACACCCATTTTTAAGAATAAAACATGTTTATCAGATTTCGTTGCTCATCATTGAGTAGTAATGTTTTTTCAAATGTTTCTTTTGAGTTGGGTTTAATTGCTCTGATGCTATAAATGGTTTTAGCAATTTCTATTGCTTTTTCTGGGCTGATTTTTAATTTCTTTTCTCTGAGCTGTCTTTCTAGTTCTTTATAAACTTTATAGGCTACAAAAGCAAGGCAGATGTGGGCTTCTATTCTTCGTTGAACATAATGATAAATAGGGCGTATTTTAAGGTCTGTTTTGGCTATTCTAAAAGCTTTTTCTATTTGCCATAAATGACCATAGTTTTCTATGACAGCTTCTTTTGATAAGCTTGTGTTGGTGATAAATCCTTTTAAACCATCCCATTTTTTGTCTGTAGATATTTTGGTTTTATCTACTGCAATTTTTATTTCACCGTCCATTTTTAAAAACTTATTGTAGCCTTTGTTGTTGATTTGAGCTTTAGTGAGGCTGCCTGTTTTTATTTGCTTTTCGAGCTTTGCAATTCCACGTTCTCTATTAGCATTATCTTTCTTTGCCCTAGCTAAAGAATAACTTATAATTAGCTTTGTATTATTGTCTTTTTGAATTGTAGCACTTGCCCCATTCTCTAGTTGTAGAGATTGTATTTGTTTTGCAATTACTTTGCTTTCGTTTTTAATTCTTGCTCCTAAAATGTACTGATAACCATTTTCTTGAAGCGACTCAATATTTTTATTAGACAATAAACCTGCATCGGCTACAACCACTAAGTTTTGTAGTTTGTATTTTCTTTTAAATAAATTAAGTACCGGCAACATTGTATCTCCTTCATACTTTTTACCATTGTATATTTCATAGGCCAATGGATAACCTCCAGTGCTAACCAACAAGCCTAAAACAATTTGTGGTTGCTGGTGTTTGCCATCTTTACTAAACCCTGTTTTTCGTAAATCATCTTCTTGCTCTACCTCAAAATACAAAGTAGTTACATCGTAAAAAACTAGCTGAAGGCTGTTGTTCAACACCTTCAAAGTGTGCTGATAACTTATGTTTTGAACGGTTCTTTTGTGTGAAGTATTCAACTTGTCAAGATACCTATAAATAGCCGTTTCATTCGTTTCAAACCCTTCATATCTTCGCAAATAATCTACTGTCTTTAATTTGCTTACAGGATAGCAAAGCCTTGACAGAACTAGCTTTTTAAACAGCTCATCTTTTATAGCAGCAAAACCGATGTCTGTAAATATCTTACCCAGAAGTAACTCTATACCAACAATTTTTATTTGTTGAATACTTCCAACTAATTGTTCTAATAAAACGTCTGTTTGTGAAAAATCTATTTCTATTAAACGTTGATGCTTTTTCAGCCATACTTCAGCATCAATTACTAATTGGTTGATTTTTAATTGATCTGATGAACTACCAATGGTTTTGAGCAACTTATACTTACCATTACTCTTGTCGATTACTTGAATACTGATAACCCCACTCTTATTCTTTTTTTGACGAATGAACATTTTGCAAAACTAAAAAACATAGCTGGGACACCCAAAGCG
>JBMOEQ010000243.1:0-5075 GCA_049314655.1 Ferruginibacter sp.
AAGGCGTGCAATTCTCTATCACCAAATGGTTTGATGCCGCGCATTTTTATAAAAAAATAGAAGTAGAAGATGCCGCTTTAAAAACGCCATTAGTGTACGAAGAAAAAGTAGCGCGTTTTACATTACAAGATTTTACACAAATGCTTGCAGTACATCAATTAAAAATCAAAGAAGTTTTTGGAGATTATCAATTCTCAACTTACGATGCATCAACCTCTCCCAGATTGATTATGATTGCATCTAAAAAATAATAGACCCCTTACCCAACCGATGAAGCATTTGCAATAAAGTATGCATTTAAAGCAATGTATAAAATCAATAAAACTTGAGCCATCACAAAATCAAACTTATTGGCTTGTTTCTTTTTGTTTTTCTTAATCAGTATTAAAGAATAGGCGGTTGAAGTTACAACTGCCAAAATAAAAAATAGAGTTAGTCCGTGAAGCGTATCTACCAAAGTAAAAGATGTAGATTCGGGCAGTGCAGAATCTATAATATATTTATTTCCAATTACAGCAAACAGTGCACCCACACTTAATCCAAAACGCGATTCAATGCCATCTTCATGGATATAAAAACAAACATAAGCAATAAAGAATGCTATGTACATGCCTAAAAACATTTTCCAAAATAAGCCCATGGCATCTCGTTTAATACCAATCCTCACTTTATAAGTACTATACTCCGAACGTGGTTTTAAAACAGATCGATCACCAAAAGCAGTTTGATAAACTTTATTGCCAATACTAACATCAAAACTATCAATTTGCCAACCCCTTAATATAAACTTAGGATCGTAATGTTCGCCCAACGTATCGGCAGCAAATACTAACGACGATTTATCGAATTGCGAATTTTCAACTGTCAATCTCAATTTTTGCCGATCAAAAGGGAAATTGCCAATCTTCCAAGAATCTCGCATCACACATTGCATTTTCAAAAGCATGTATACATTATCGGGCTTAGAGGTATCAACACTTACAAAAGATTTATTCACCGATTTAGCTTGCGGAATTTCTAGATTATTGACAAAATCGAAATCCTTGTTTTTATAGTTTAACCATAACCAAAAATCTATGGTATACTCTTTATCTTTAAAATCTATGCTATGAATACTGTTAATATATACGCCGGTATATACTGTGTCAATAGTATTTTCTTGAGCTTGTACTTTGCTGCAAAAACATACTAGTACCCACGAAAATACCAATGGCAAAAGAATCGCTTTTTTCATAACAACAGTTTAGTTGAAGTAAGATAATATTTTTTATAAGATATAGGTAAGATTTAATGGTTGTTAAAAGCAACGCCATTTTAGCACTTCTGTTTAGGACCTATACAATGATGAACTATTTTAGGCATTTTTTGGGGTATCCGTATCTTAGCACCGAATTAATCTTTCTATGCGACAAATACTTTCTACACTGGCTTCCTTTTTAATTTCTCCCATGAACTGGCTGATTTTATTGTTATTGATTCAAATGTTCAGCAAAAACCTGCGCATTAGAATGAGATGCAGATGGGGCATTTTAGCTATTTTTCTAATTTTCACCAATCCATGGCTCATTAATGCCTATGCAAAATGGTGGCAACCAGCACCCAATCCATTAACCGGAAATACTACATTCAGTTGCGCCATTGTTTTAGGCGGATTTGGTAGTCCGGATAAAAATGAAGTTGGATTTTTCAATGCCACTTCAGATAGATTTATTCAAGCATTAAAACTGTATAAAACCGGCAGGGTAACGAATATTGTTATTGCTGGTGGAAATGGGAAAATAAAGAAAAAAGGATTTGTAGAAGCTGCCTGGGCCAAACAACAGTTTATAGCCATGGGTGTACCCGATTCGGTCATTTATTATGAAGATAAATCTGAAAATACAGCCGACAATGCCTTGCAAGCTAAACGCATGATTGATGCTGCTCATTTACCACCACCCTATTTATTGGTAACCTCGGCTCAACATATTCCTCGATCTACCATTTTATTTGAAAAAGCCGGATTACCCACAACCGCATTTCCCTGTGCCTATATTGCAGGAAAAGATGGATTTGATATTTGGGGCATCATTCCTCAGATAGACATTTTGCAACGTTGGGATGTGTATATTAAAGAAACCTTAGCCTATTTATGGTATAAGTTTAAATGATTTAAAAAGGTATTATTTGTAAGATTTCTCTTGATCCATTAATCAGTGGTATTCTCAATAATCTGATTGAAAAAAATCGAGTAAGGATTTTGGGCTAAATATGGACTTAATTCAAATAAAAAATCCGCAATTAATTCTCATTTAATTAATTGCGGATTTAATCAGCGGAGACTAAGGGATTCGAACCTATGCTATTTTAGTTAAATTACGTTTAGTTATAATCCTTTGAAGCCCAATAAAATCAACGTTTGCTAAAAAACTAAGTAAAAAAAACTAAACAAAACTATCACTAATTTGCACCCCAATTTGCACCCCATTAATGGAATGCCTAACTTTATGCTAAGTTAAAAGCAAAAAGATATGAGTATAGTAAAACAAGCTATCAACGCTGAAAAGAAAAAAGGGATTACAATTAGTTTTGAACTCCGCAAAAACAAAACAAATAAAAAAGGTTTAGCCCCTATTCGTTTAATCTTTCAAATAAGGCAGCAAAGAAAATTTCATAGTATAGGGCAAAGTATTTTACCGCAATGTTGGGATAATGAAAAACAGGAAGCCATTTACATTGATAAAAAAACGGCAAAGAAAACCCACCCTGCTATTGATTATGATTTATTCTTTTTAGAATCGGAAGTCATAGAGTTTAACCGTACTTTATTTGATAAAATACAAGCAACTAAAAAAATAACTGATAGGTTTATTTTAGATAAAGTTGCCTTTACCGCCGAAATGGTAATTTTTAAACTCAATGGAGAATTAAAGCCCACCACTAAAAAAGCCGAACCCACCAATTTACTATTTGATTACATAGATAAATACATTAAAGATAATAAAGCCACAAGGCAAGCCGGAAGCCTTACCGTTTACAGATCAATGAAAAATCATTTATTGGCCTATCAGAATGAAACTAAAAAGAAAGTAACCTTTGATAAAATTGATTATTCATTCTTTCAATCCTTTCAAAATTTCCTTATAGGCCGTACAAAAGAAATAAAATCAACAGGGGCAACCGTACCAATGTTAAACAATACTACCATAGCAAAGCAGCTAAGCACCATTAAAACGTTTTTAAACTATGCAGCAAGGGAGGGAATTGAAGTTTCGGATAAATACAAGGGGTTTAAAATAAGTAAAGAGAAATTGGAAGTAATTGCGCTTACCAATGATGAGTTTGAAAACTTGTATTATTTAGATCTTAGCAATAATGAAAGATTGGCGAAGGTTAGGGACATTTTTTGTTTTTCATGTTGTACCGGGTTTAGGTACTCCGATTTAAAACAGCTTAGCCGAACCCACATAAAAGATGAAGAAATAATACTTACTACAATAAAAACCAATATGGAGTTAAACGTACCATTAACACCATTATCAAAAGCAATATTGGCGAAATACAAGGCGAAGCGTAAACCATTGCCAATGATTACAAACCAGCGTTTAAATCTATATTTAAAGGAGTTATGCCAATTAGCCGGAATAAATGATGAAATTGAAATTGTACGCTACAGGGGAGTAAAAAGGGATGCAATAATCTATAAAAAGTATGAAAAAATTGGGGTGCATTGTGGAAGGAAAACTTTTGCCACCCTATCACTTGAAAAGGGAATGAGTACACAACAGGTTATGGCCATAGGAGGGTGGGAAGATTACAAAAGTTTTGCTCGGTATGTACATGTAACCAATAAATTAAAATCTGTAGCAATGGCCAAAGCATGGGGAGGGGATTTAAAAGAGCCAAAGTTAAAAGCAGTATAATATGGAAGATAAATTAAATAATATTCGTTACTCTCTTAAAATGGATTTTTTTGATAGTACGGAAGACTTGAAAAATCAGTATAACCGTTTTGTGTATCATATAAAAAAAGATGGCTTTTTTACATTTTCCTTTTATGGTAAAAATGCAAAAGTTTATACCCCCGAACTTTTAATGTTTTTTTGGTTAAAAGAAATAGCCGTTAATTCTTTGGTTACTATTAGCGGAGTTGATTATTGGGAAACGTACGTTAATGCTTTTAATGAAGGTGAAAAATACTTTGATAGAGAGTTTTTAATTTCTGTAGATACCCTTTATGGCAGAAACGCCGAACAATATGTAAAGGATATTCATTTAAACTATTTTCATTTAAAACATACTACAAGTCTTGAAGGGTGGTTTTTTGTAAAAAATTACTATCCAACTACGATTTCGCATGATGAAATCAAAAAATATGGATACTATTCGGGCATTGTTAGTAGGGTTGATGCCTTAGTAAAAAAACACGTAAAAATATTTGCTGAATTTGATAAATGTGAACACAACCAAATTCAAGATGAAAACGTAAATACAGATAGTAAAAGTATTGCTGAAACACATTTAGAATGTTTATCGGGCTATTGGAAGGGTAGAAAAATAATGAGTGATAACGAGTATAAAAGGCTAATTGATTACGCTAATTACACAATTGAACATAACGAAATACCTAAAAATATAAAGCCAATACAAAAAGGGTTTAGCGGGTTGAGTAAAGCATTTTACCAACATTCAATTTATCGGGTATGGAAAAATTTAAACCTTGCTGATAAATCAGTAATACAAATAACATGGATAAATTTTGCCACAAATGTTTTTAAAGATCAGTACCGAAACGTTGATACAAATACCCTAACAAAAAAATTTAGTGAATATAAAGGTGGCTATCAACAGGATAAAGCATTAATTACTTATGAAGTAATCTAAAACCCAATACAGTAAAGGATTACATAAACCCACCCAATACACTTTTTTACCCACCCTACCCACCTTTTACCATTGTTATCAAAATAAATAACATGGTAGTAACCACATTAACACAAGTTGAATTTATTGCACTGATAGAGCAGGCAATAGATAAAAAATTAGGATGCAGCAACCAGCCAGCACCGGGAATTGAAGTAATTAACCGAACCGAA
>JBMOEQ010000244.1:0-5043 GCA_049314655.1 Ferruginibacter sp.
CAAAAAAATCCGGAAGGTATAATTCAGGCATGTAAAGTGTTGAAAGATAAAGGGTACAATTTTGAACTGCAATTTATTGGTGCAAAACCATTGCATTGTATTGAATTAGTACATTCATTGAATTTATCTGCAATGGTACATTTTCATGATGCCGTACCTTATCATGATGTGGCCAAGCATATGCAAGCGGCTGATGCTTTATTGATGTTCAGTAGATTCGAAAATCAACCTTGTATAATTTTAGAAGCATTATGTTGCGGACTGCCCGTTATTAGTACTAATGTTGGCGGCATTTCGGAAGTGCTTAATGATAGCAATGGCATCTTAATCAACAATGAGGATATGCATTCCTTAGTGCATGCAATGGAATCTATGATTAAAGGGGAACGAACTTTTAATAAAAAGGCGATTGCACAAAATGCAGCATCAAAATATGCTTATGCTACTATTGGACAAAGCATTGCAACCATCTACGATTCCTTAGTTTATTAGGTGATTATTCTCTTTTCATCTTAACTTTTCAGCATCATTGACAATGTGGGTTTACAATTAATTGAGATAAGCCAGTTGTGGTTGTTGGCGATAGTGTAGTGCCCGGCAAAATGGTTATTTTATCAGAAAGTACTTTCAAATTTGCCAATCCAGAGTAAATGAGATTTGCATTAAAAGTTACATAATCTCTTGCTTGTAATACTTGAGTCCCTACAACAGTTGTAGCATTTGCTAGTAAGGTTAGATTATCGGAAGAAAGTGCATTAATTAATGAATCGGTTGATGCAATAAAAGAACGTGCTCTACTGCCTTGTCCATTTGTAAAATGATTTCTGCACGACCGTCGTCCATACGCCATTGAATTGGTTGGATCCATTTGATAAAAGTAAAGCACACCACTGCAAGCTTGCTGAATTAAACCGGTATAATTGCAATTGTTATCAGTAACAGAATCGGTGATATAAGAATTGCTATAGGGGTCGGCAGGTGTATCGCATAATAAATCCCCTACAGTAGAACAATTGGCACATGCACCGGTTCTTAAAATATTTTCGATACCATTTACAGTGGCAAAAGTATGATACAAACCAAAACAGTGCCCCATTTCATGGCCAAGAGTTGATATATTGGTGTCGCTCGCAATGGCATTTGAAGACATAGAAAGATAATTATTGGGGATTGCATACGCTGTGCCATTTAAGCCACCTATATTATCAAACAATTGACGGTGCAGAAAAAGGGTTACTCTATTGGATTTAATGTATGGAAAAAGTTCGGCTTCCTCAGTACTAGCATTATGCGAATTTAAATCGGTACTATTGGCTTGTACAATTTCTTCTAAATTAAAACAAATTTGGTGCGGCTTATATTGGGCTGTCATATTTCCCATTTGTCTGATTATATCAGAATCGGCTGCCGCACGATTGGTTCCATCATTATTAGCAAATACAACAACTCTTATTCTTAATTGATAGGGCAATGTGGCTAATACTTGTTTGGTTTCAATATTGTGCCTTACTAATGCAGTATCAACTTTAAGTGGAAAAGTAGGTTCAGGTGTATTGCATTCGCGTTGTGCAAACAATTTAATACAGTTTAATACCGCAAATAGCAACAGGATAATGTTTAATCTTGTTTTCATAAAATGCGATAATTATTGTCTGATTTTATTTGAAGCACTATTGTTTTCAAGTGCTTTTAATCGGTTTTCCAATTGAAGGATATACAAAGTAAGTTCTTCAATTTTTTCTATGCTTTTGCGTTGAAATTCGCCCAAATCAATACCACTATTTTGTACTTCTTTTGCTGCAGGTATATTGGGTAAATGTTTGTTTTCAGTAATATAATTTCTCAGTTGATTGAAGTTGAGAAGTTGATATTGATCATCGAAAACATAATCGGGCCAAGCGGCAGATAATTGTACCCGCATCTCCGTACAGATTGCTTTTCCATCAACAGCAAATGTATAGCCAGTAGGTACAGCAACACTTCCAATACGAACCGTGCCACCATCATTTTGTAAAATCAAAGAGCTAGAAGCAACTGCATTTCTACACATGATTTCATTGTTGTCTATAATAATATTGTTGCCATTGATTGCTCCAATCATTAAATAGCCATTTGATGTATTGTTTAATCCACAGTCTTGTCCGCCGGAAAGATGTAATCTGGTTTCTGGACTACCAATTCCCATCCCAACATATCCGGTAGAGTCTACTGTTACTCTATCTGTGCCACCTGTTCTTAATATAACTCTACCTGCGGTATTGCCAATTACGGTGCCTAATTTCATATCATAGCCGGTTGCATTTACATATCCCGTTTGAATGATGCCCGATGCGCCATTGCTGTAAAAACTAATTTGCGGACTATTATAACCTACTCGCATGATTTCTCCACTTGTGGCCGAATACACATCAAATAATGCATCGGGTGAAGTTGTACCAATACCTACATTACCTGTAGAGTCAACAATTAAACGATCGGCACCATTCACTCTTATCATCGCTCTACCACGCGTGTTTGTAGGTGCTGTACCAAATTTCATATCACCGCCGGTTGCATTTACAAATCCTGCTTGTTGTATACCACTAGAAATTAAACTGTAAAAGCTTATCTGTGGACTATAATCTCCAAGGCGTAATTGTTCACCTGTATTGATCGACCAAATTTGGAGTTTTGTAGAAGGTACTGTTGTACCTATGCCAATGCTATCTAAAGTGTAAGTATAATTTCTTCCATTGGCAACAGATCTAATCCAAGTTCTTGTATCGAGTAATGGACGCCAAGTTCCGGCACCTCCCGAAACATTGAGCATAACTTGACTATTTGTAGTATCGTACATCAATAAGCCACTTTTGCCGGTGCTAATTGCCGTAATTGTAGCATTACTACTTCTTGGCAGAAGTAATCCTTTTGTTGTACTTTTTACTTCAAGCATTGCACTAGAATGTGGGGCGCTTCCATCTGAACTGATGGATACTTGTGCATGTGTAGCCTGTAAAAAAATGATTAACGTTCCTAGTAGGAATAAGTGTTTTGCTTTCATGATCGGATGAATATTTCAAACAATTTAATAAATCACTAATCCGATGTCAAGCGTTACTAATATGATAATTATCAGTTACAAGAAAAAATGTCGTGAGCGAGTAATGGAATTGCTACAGTATTTTAGTTGTTTTTCTACAAAACAAGCAAATGGATTCTACTAAAAAAATGGTTGGGGAATTATCTATTGATAGGTGAGATGACTTTTTCCAATACCCAAAATTCAAGCGGTTGTTTGGGTAAGCCAAAAGCAGGGTCGTGCATGGGAAAGGGTTGTGTTTCGCCGGTGAATCTGTATCCATGGCGGATATACCAATCTATCAACTCTTTTCGTATTGAAATTACCGTCATAAAAATGGCAGTACATTGTAAACGTTGGGCTTCTTGTTCAGCCGATGCTAATAATAATTTACCAATGCCTTTGCCTTGCAATTCCGGATCTACGGTTAACATGCCCAAATATAATTTTTGTGCTTTGGGCTCTAATAAAACGCAGGCTTTCAGTTGATGGTTTTCTTCATATTTTAATAAGATTGCTTTTCCTTCAATAATGTTGAGCAAAGCTGCTTCACTGGTTCTAATGCCGTCTAATAAATCGGCCTCGGTTGTCCAACCTTTACGAGAAGAATCGCCTCTGTAAGCCGAGTTTACCAATTGGTTTAAGGCTTTAACATCATTTATTGTAGCTGCTGAAATGATATGCATATTTCTACTTTATGGTTGCACCGGAAAACCTAATTTCTTTCTTAAAGTGTTCCAAACCGGTTTAATATCGTGCGATAAGTTTAAAGCAATTGTTCCTGCGCCATAAATCAAAACAAAGCAACTACTGCGTAACATAATCCACCAAAACCCTTGTTGTGTATGGAAAAGCAAATAAGTAATGCTAAATGCAATAACCGCTAATAATACAGTATATAAAGTCTTTATGGTAAAAGGTTGAAGTTTAAATTTTTTCAAAAGAAACCAATACCTGATGCCATTGTACACGCAAAATGAAAATAAAGATGCAACCGGTGGACCAAGAATACCTAAATAATATTTGGTTAAAATATAGGTTAGCGGCAACGTGAGTAATAATAAAATTGTGCCGGTTAAAAATTCAAATTTCCAAAGGGTAGAGGTAGAAATGATTTGTGCATTTACACCGGTACCCATATCAATAATGCGATACAATCCAATAAAAAAGAATACCCATTTGGCATCTAAATAACCCGATTGCAATTTGAATGTAAAAATGCCATCACTGAAGTTGAGCCATATCAAACAAAACATGCCACAAGCAAATATCAATTGGTTGATGGATGATTGGCGATAAATATGTGCTATCTTCTTAAGGTCTTTATCTTTCCATGCTCTTGAAAGTGCAGCTATAGAAGAGGAGATGATACCCCGTTGTGGAGCTTGAATTAAACTGGCTATATTTTGTGCCAATGAATAAACGGCAACGCCTGCCAATCCTTCGGGTAATACAGATGCAATTACAATGGAATCGAAGATGAGCGAAATCGCATATACCAATGTGCCGCCAAATACAAAACTGATGAGTGTTAAAATCTTTTTGTAAAATTTTTTGGTAACAATGCTGATTTTAAACGTTAGGTGGATATAGCCTTTCGCCAACATATACACCAATAAAATCAATGCTATTGCAATATAGGTAAAGGCATAAATTTTTATGAAAGTATCAAAACTGGCAATCCAACCGGCAAGTGATAAAACAATGAGTAAGGTGGCAAAAATTCGAAATTGTATTTCTCTCAGAAAATTGGTGAGTACCGATTTTTTTAACTGCCAGGCATAACTTTCTAAAATGGTGTATAAGGTTAAACCCAATCCAAATGGGAATATCCAAAAATAATATTGCACCAGTTGTGGTGAGTTTTGTCCAAATTTTCGAATGATTAAATCTTTGTAATACCATCCACCGGCAACAACAAAACAAAAACCCAATAAAGAAACCATCAATGCCCAAGTTAAAATGTCGTTTCTTTTTTTATCGAG
>JBMOEQ010000245.1:0-5026 GCA_049314655.1 Ferruginibacter sp.
TATAAAAATGTACTGGAACTGGGCTCAGGATCTTATTTAACGGTAGATACCCAAATTTTAAAAGTAGAAACAAAAGAGTGGTGGAATATTCATCCCTTCTATCAACTACAAAATTCTGATAGCTTTGAAACCAGTAAAGAAAAGGTAGATCAAATGCTGCACGAAGGTATTCGCCGTAGGGTAGAATCTTCCGATTTGGAAGTGGGTAGCTTCTTAAGTGGCGGTATAGATAGTGGCTTGGTTACCGCTATTGCTAGTCAATACAATAAAAACCTAAAAACATTCACTGTTTCTTTTGAGGGCGAATATGATGAAGCGCCATTAGCCAAACTGGTGGCCGAAAAATATGGTACCATTCATACTACCATTCCTATTGCATTTACGGCTTTAAAAAACGATATTGAAAAAATCATCAGCAATTATGGTGAACCGTTTTTTGATAGTTCTGCCATTCCCAGCTATTATGTAAGCTGCGAAGCTCGAAAGCATCTTACCGTAATATTAAATGGCGATGGCGCCGATGAACTTTTTGGCGGATATCGCAGATATGTACCCTTTGCCCAATACGATTTTTTTGGCTCCGGAAAATTTGTTCGAAATATGGCCGCAATTACCAAAACAATGATGCCGGCTGCACATAATAAAAAATCGAAGTACAATTATATTTACCGTTTGGCTTCATTGGCATCGCGTAATAGCGCAGAAATATATTTATCTGCCGGCGTAGATATTTTCGAAGATTTTGAAAAGCATTTCATCCATACCCAGGGCGATTATATGGCCGATTTAAGAAAAGATTTTGCTTCAATTATGGCAGCGCCAATGAGCGGATTAAAAAAGCTCATGAATGTAGATTTTACCGCCAATTTATTTTCAGATCTTTTGGTGAAAATGGATATCGCTACCATGGCACATTCGCTCGAAGGAAGAAGTCCGTTTTTATGCAAAGAATTGCTCGAATATGTGCCTTCCATGAACGACCAATTTAAAATTAAAGGGCGCACCACGAAATACTTATTGCGCGAATTGGCTAAAAAGTACCTTCCTACCGAACTCATCCACCAGCCCAAACGCGGATTTGAAATTCCTTTGAAAACTTGGGTAAATCATGAGTTAAAAGAAATGATTAACGATTATATATTGGATCCATCTGCACTCAACAAACAATTGGTAGATCCGGCTTTCGTTTCGGCATTGGTGCATCATAAAGTGAAAATTCCTGCCGAAAAAAGAGCAAAAATTCTGTATACTTTATTTAGTATGGAGGTTTGGTACAAAAAAGTTTATCAATCGGGCAAATCCTAATCTTTTTGCTTGCTCTAGCTCTATGTAGTTGACCTTTATTCAGTTAGCGCTGTTTAATGGACTTTTGGGATCAGCTTTAACCTAATTTTGTTTATTGTTTACGTAACAATTTTAAACAAAATAAATCTACATTTGTAGTATACAAAAGTTACAACATGAATTCTTTTACGATTAAAGATTTGGAAAACCTTTCTGGTATCAAAGCGCATACCATTCGCATTTGGGAGCAACGTTATCATTTCCTAAAACCTAGCCGTACAGGTACTAATATTCGTTATTACAGTAATGATGAGCTAAAAATGATCTTGAATATTGCCTTATTGAATAAATACGGGTATAAGATTTCGCATATCGATAAAATGAACGAGGTAGAGTTGAAAGAAAAGATTTTATCGCTTACTCAATCTCAAGCACAGCAAGAGCGTATTGTAAATGAGCTTATTCAAAGTATGGTTGATTTGAATATTGAACGTTTGGAAGATATACTAGACAATTATATAATGGCTCGAGGTATTGAAAGAACCATTACACAAATCATCTTTCCTTTTATGGAGAAGATTGGTATACTTTGGATGACCAATCATATCAATCCTGCTCAAGAGCATTTGGTTACCAATATTGTTCGACAAAAACTCATTGTAGGTATCGAAGGCGTTACTACTTCACTTCGTGTAAATAAAACCATTTTGCTTTTTTTACCGGAGGGTGAGTATCACGAATTAGGCCTTCTCTTCATGTACTATATCCTTAAAAGTAGGGGTATTTCAACCATTTATCTAGGCGCTAATGTTCCTTTAGTGGATGTGGAATATGTAGTTCGATTAAAAAAACCAGATTACTTATTTGCGCATTTAACAACCGTTGGACAAAACTTCAATTTTGATAAGTTTTTGCTCAATATCAACAGAAAATTCTCGGGAATTCCAATGATCATTTCCGGACAATTAACCCATACCTACGAGAAAAAAATTCCGGCGCCAATTAACTTCAAAAAATCGTTTGCAGAAGTAATGGATTTTGTAAGTACACTCTAATGAGTTGATTGTGAACACTTAGCTTCTACTTATTTTTGTTTAACATTTCATTAAAAAAAATAAACAAAATAAAAGAGGTTTATCCATTCACTTTGTTTAATTTTACCTAACAAACGTTAAACATAATAAAGATGTCAAAAGTCGAATTCGATCAATTACTGTTAAATAACACGGAGTTTCTTAAACCATTTGCGGTTACATTAACGCGTGATCAAGAAGTGGCTAAAGACCTTTTACAAGAAACTATGTACAGAGCCTTAGCCAATAAGGATAAGTATAATGTTGGTACCAATATTAAAGCTTGGTTGTATACCATCATGCGTAATATTTTCATCAACAACTACCGTAGAAAGGCGAAGCAAAATACCATTTTCGACAGCACGCCCAACGATTTTTTATTAAACTACAACCAGGTTACTACTTCAAACGCTGCAGAAGGATCGCTTACGATGAAAGATATTCAAGGTGCTATTCATAAGCTTCCTGAAATATTCAGAAATCCTTTTATGCTTTACTTCGAAGGCTACAAATACCACGAAATTTCGGTGATGTTAAATGAACCTTTGGGTACCATAAAAAGTAGGATACACTTTGCACGTAAATTATTAAAAGAACAACTCACTCGATTTTAATTACCTTAACGTTTCATACGTAAATAGAGTAGGGAACTTTCATGTTGAAAAAAGTAATCATTATTGGAAGCGGATTTTCCGGACTTTCAGCAGCTTCATTTATGGCTGCTGCCGGTTGGGATGTAACCGTTTTAGAAAAGAACAGTTTACCGGGTGGGCGGGCACGGAAAATGGAAGTAGAGGGCTACACCTTTGACATGGGGCCTAGTTGGTATTGGATGCCCGATGTGTTTGAACGTTTTTTTAATTGCTTTGGAAAAAAAGTTAGCGATTATTATCAATTGATAAGGCTCGATCCTTCTTACCGTTTATATTGGCCCGATGAAGCCATGGATATACCTGCCGATTATGAAGCCCTCAAAAAATTATTTGAATCTATAGAGATTGGAAGCAGCAAACAATTGGATTTGTTTATGCAAGAAGCCGCTTTTAAATATGAAGTGGGCATCAATAAATTGGTACATAAACCGGGCAAATCGCTTACCGAATTTGCCGATTGGGATTTAGTGAAAGGCGTGTTTAAATTAGATGTGTTTACCTCAATGAAAAAACACATCAGCAAATATTTTAAACATCCTCAGTTACAACAGTTGATGGAATTTCCGGTGTTGTTTTTGGGTGCATTGGCAAAAGATACGCCGGCATTATATAGTTTAATGAATTATGCAGATATAAAACTGGGTACTTGGTATCCGCAAGGCGGCATGTATAAAATTGTAGAAGGCATGGTGCAATTGGCCCAATCTTTAGGGGTGAAATTTATCTACAATCAAAATGTTACCCGGCTAGAAGTAGCGCAAAATAAAATTACAGAAGTGGTAGCTCATGATCCTCAAACCGGTAACAATACCAGCTATACTTCGGATGTAGTAATTGGAAGTGCCGACTATCATTTTATAGAGCAGCAATTATTACCTCAAGCTTATCGTACTTATACCGAACAATATTGGAATAAAAGAATGATGGCGCCCAGTTGCTTGTTATATTATGTGGGCATCAGTAAAAAATTAAAACAAGTTTTACATCATTCATTATTTTTTGACGTTTCTTTTGATATACATGGTAAAGAAATTTACACTGATCCCAAATGGCCAACCGATCCGCTATTTTATGTGTGTATGAGTTCGGCAACAGATGATACGGCAGCACCAGAAGGACATGAAAATTTATTTTTCTTAATACCCATTGCCACCGGATTAAAAGGAGATACCGATGTCGTTAGAGATCAATATTTTGATCAAATTGTTCAACGCTTTGAAGCTAAAATTGGCGAATCGATAAAAGAAAATATCGTGTATAAAAAAGCCTATTCGGTCAGTAATTTTATAGAAGATTATAACTCTTTCAAAGGCAATGCTTACGGATTAGCAAATACATTGATGCAAACGGCAATATTGAAACCGGCCA
The DNA here is from genome assembly GCA_049314655.1 of Ferruginibacter sp. Taxonomy (GTDB): domain Bacteria; phylum Bacteroidota; class Bacteroidia; order Chitinophagales; family Chitinophagaceae; genus Ferruginibacter. The sequence goes on from JBMOEQ010000245.1 coordinate 4,379, forward strand.
TGCACAGCAGTAAAGTGCACAATCTTTTTTATACCGGACAATTAACTGTACCGGGGCCGGGAGTGCCGCCCAGTTTAATCAGTGGAGAAGTAGTAGCCAAAGAGATTATAAAAAAATTTGCATAATATCAACTTGTGTTTAAACAAGCATTCGATTTTGATGTTTATGATGAGATTACTTATTTTCGAAAATAACACAAACAACCAAGTACAGCAGTATGATGAATCATTTTCATGAACTGAGCCAACAGTGCAGTAAATCTACCACCGAAATGTACAGCACTTCGTTCAGTAGCGCCATCAAGTTGTTGCACCCCGATTTGCGCATCCCCATTTTTAATATCTATGGTTTTGTTCGCTTTGCCGATGAAATTGTAGATACTTTTCATGGCTACGATAAAGCGTTGTTATTAACCGAATTTAAAGACGCTACTTATGCTGCTATTGAAAGAAAAATAAGCCTTAACCCCATTTTAAATAGTTTTCAAATTACCATCAATCAATATAATATCGACCATGCGCTTATTGAAGCCTTCTTTAAAAGCATGGAAATGGATTTAAGTAAAGCTTCGTACGATTCGGCAGGCTATCACGAATATATTTATGGCAGCGCAGAAGTAGTTGGCTTAATGTGTTTATATATTTTCTG
>JBMOEQ010000246.1:0-5001 GCA_049314655.1 Ferruginibacter sp.
GTTACGGTAATGCGATAAATCCAAGTAGAAAGTGCTGCATTTTCTTTAAAATCGGCAATAGATTTATATACCTGAATGAATACTTCTTGCGCAATATCCTCTGCATCGGTACTTTTTTGTAACATACCAATTGCGGTATTGAAAACTTTATCTTGAAAAACTTCTACCAATTCCCGAAATGCAGCTTCTTCGTTGCGTTTTAATCGGGTTATGAGTTCTTTTTCGTTCAAGTTTGGTAAAGTTGAGTTTATTGAGCCTCTTGTGTATTGGTTGGATGATCTATTGTTCTATTGATTTTTTCAAATGAAGTTATAAATCGAATTATGGAGTCATCAAAAATTGCCCCTTCATCAAATAAAAATTTATGTTTTATTGGTATTACAAAAATGGGCAATAATTTTATTTCTTCTTGAAACTTCATTAGTCGAACTCCATCTTTTTCGGTAGTAAGAATGATTTTTTTAGATGAAGTCATTTTACTGAATTGCGATTGAATATCTTCTAAATCATCAATTGAAAAGATATGATGATCTGGAAATTTCAATAAATCATATGAATTTGTTTGAGCAGTAATAAAAGTTTTTAATGGTCGTGGATTAGCAATACCACAAACGAGTAATACATCTGTATCGCCGGTTATGGGTTGTGTTACTGATGCATCGGCTAGCGCATAGGGAATACCATATTCAATAGTTGTGAAAAACAATTGTTGATGGGGTAAAGGCTTAATTTCTTGTATGATTGCTTGTTTTTCTGTTTCAGAAAGATCTGGTTTACATTTTGTAACCACAATTATTTGTGCTCTTTTAGCACTTCGGCGAATATCTCTTAAATCGCCACCGGGCAAAACAAAATCTCTAGTATATAAATTTTTATATTCGGTGAGGATAATGTTTAAGCCGGCTTGTACATGACGATGTTGAAAAGCATCATCTAAAATAATTACTTCGGTTTCGGGCTTGTCGTGCAGTAATTGAGGAATGGCTACTAAACGCTCCTCTCCCACAGCTACTGTAACTTCTGGAAATTTTAGGTGAAATTGCATTGGCTCGTCACCAATTTCTAATGCTGAAGAATTGGCATCAGCAATTCCAAATCCTTTTGTTTTTCTTTTATATCCTCTGCTTAAAGTGGCCGTATTGAATTGATTTTTTAATAAACGAATCAAATATTCGGTCATGGGAGTTTTGCCAGTACCACCAACTGCAATATTGCCAACACAAATGATTGGAAAATTAAATTTTGCAGATTTAATCCAATCTCTGTCAAAAAATTCATTGCGTAATCGAATAACTATCCAATAGATAGCCGAAAACGGCAACAGCATATATCTAAAACTCTTAAGCAATGGAATTAATTTGCATCAAAGTTAACTATTCTTTCGGGCGTGATACCAAAGTTCAAAGGAATATCCCAAGAAGCTACATCTTCAATTATATCAAGGGGTTCAAAATATGAAAATCCAATTTTAATACATTGGGCATTACAAGATTTTAAAAAGTTATCGTAATATCCTTTTCCATACCCTACTCTATTTCCTTTTAAATCAAATGCCAATAAAGGTAAAATAACCATTTCAATGCGGGAAGGATCTATGATTGGAGCATTTATAGGTTCTGGAATGCCCCAAGCATTCAACTCAAATTCGGTTGTATCATCTACGCATACAGCATGCATTTTTGGGGATTCCGTTAAACCACTTGTCATTAATGGATAACACAATTGTTGAATTGGATTTTTAAAAGCGCAATAATCTAATATTAAACCGGGATCGTATTCATTGAATTTTTCAATGGGTGCATATGCCATTATAGTGGCGGGTATGTCAATATTAAGTTGTTGAAATTGGATGAGTAATAAATCTTCCAATTTATTTCTTTGTGCATTAGAGAGTGTATTTCTTTTTTCGCGATATATTTTTCGAATTTCTTTTTTTAACATGAGGAAAGTTTTTACTGCTGCGCAGTTTTTTTTACCGCAGAGAAAAGGAGAAAATGGAGTTGCGCAGAGTTTTAATCAATCCCTCTGCGCAACCTCTGCATCTCTGCTACTCTGCGGTTTATATTTTTTTTACCGCTTAGAAGCGGAGTAAATGGACTTACGCTGAGTTCTAACCAATCCCTCTGCGAAAGCTCTGCGCCTCTGCCCCTCTGCGGTTAATATTTTTTCACCGCTGCGAAGCGGAATAAAATGAGAAGCACAAAAGATTTATTCTTCTTCAGCTACTTTAAAAAATGAAAAAATGGTTGTCCCATAATTTCTAGCCGCTTTAAAATGATCAAATTTTTGATAATCATTTCTTGGGGTATGCTCTAAAACAAACCATCCACCGGGGTTTAATAATTGCTGCTTAAATATTTGAATGGGTAATTGATCAATGGTTTCTAAAGCATAAGGCGGACCTGCAAAAATGAAATCATATTTTTCTGTACAGGTTTCGATGTATTTAAATACTTCAGATTTTATGATTTTAAAATTTTCAAGATTCAAGGATTCTGCTGTTTTTTTAATAAAAGCATGCATTTGATTATCCTTCTCTACAATCGTTAAATCTTGTGCACCTCTACTTGCCAATTCGTAACTGATGCAACCTGTTCCTCCAAAAAGATCTAATGTTTTTAATGTTTCAAAATCAATTTGATGTTGAAGCATATTGAACAAACCTTCTTTTGCAATATCAGTTGTTGGTCGGGTGTAGGGCATTTTTGTTGGTGGATGAATTTTTCTTCCACCATGTATTCCGCTGATTATACGCATAAAGCTGTTGATATCAAATGACTAAAAAAATGATCTGGATTTTCTTTTAAAGATTCCGGATAAGTTAGTTGTTCGGGTAAAGGTTGAAATTGAATATTTAAAAAGTATTTATGAATCTCTTTATACAACCCCGATTCCTCATCAATCATACCGCTCAATATGAGTTTAAGTGAAGTAAGATTTAATCCAGTTTGTTCAACAATATTCAGTAAAGTATAAGAAGCATCTTCGGGTTGAATATAGTTGTACTGTTGTAATAATTGTAATTGATTACCGCCCATTACAACTACAATCATTCTTTGATGTTCAAAAATGCAATGCACTACTTCTGTATCAAATGAATTGATTTCGGGTAATAAACTATAAATATGGTGAAACTCAATATTACCAAATTGTGTTTGTAATACATTCGCTATTGCAGTATCTATTCGAAACGACAAATACGCTAATCGCTTTTTTAAATAACACTGATTCAAAGTGGCATTTGTATTTGAACCATAAACTAAATCCAGCATTTCCGATTGAGTAGATGGGTTAAAATAATCTTCCGGTACAACTAATGCCTCGGGCAAAGCCGAAATACAATGTACTTTTTCGAATGGAATATTAAAACCTGCATCTTGAATTAACCTTATCAATAATGCCGGATTTGCTAAAAGTTGTTCTTCATTCGTATACTTATATAATAGTATTTGGTGTACTTCATGTTGGTCTTTTACTATGAAGGCCACTTGATGAACACTCACAAAAATGTAAAAATGTTGAGTAGGTATTATACCTGTTGCAGAGGTTATATGAAAAGATGGATTCAATTTATACTTTTTAAGCTGCCAAAATAAGATATTTTTGCCTACTTATGGAAAGTACAGCAGCAATTCAAGACTTGAGGGTTAAAGTAACGTATAAACAGATACTTTCCATTGCCCTACCTATTAGCCTTGCCATTTTGATTCCACAGATCAATATGCTTACTAATAGTATTTTTTTAGGCAACTTAAGTACTGAGGCATTGGGTAATGCAGGTATTACGGGAGTGTTTTACCTCATTTTTGCCGTTGCAGGACATGGATTAAACAACTCTATGCAAGCAGTTCTTTCGAGATATGCCGGAGCAGGAAAAACAAATGCTTTTAATAGTATTTTGGCACAAGGCATTCGATTGAGTTTAATTATGGCTTTTATAGGCATTGTTATTACTTGGTTTTTGGCGCCTAGCATTTTTAAATCGGTTGCCGATCCCAAAGCTTTTCCTCAAGAAATGAGTTTTTTAAGGATTAGAATTATTGGACTTCCATTTTTGTATTTGTTTCAAATGGGTAATGCCTTTTTAGTGGCTTCGTTAAATAGCAGAAGATTGATTTTAGGTTTTTTGGTAGAAGCATTGCTCAATATTTTATTGGATTATCTATTGATTTTTGGGCATTGGGGTTTTCCCAAAATGGGGTTCAATGGTGCAGCACTTGCATCGGTTATTGCTGAGGCTTTTGGATGTTTGATGGTATATTTTGTAATTCTTAAAACCGGTTTAAAGAAACAATACAACTTACTTAGCTCGTTTTCTTACGATAAAGAAAAATCAAGGGAAATATTGAAAATAGCCGGTCCGTTGGTGCTTCAATTTGTAATTAGTATAATTACTTGGTTGGTATTCTTTTTCTTGATTGAAGGATTGCACAATCAAACCGCCAAGGCAGTAAGTAATACCATGCGCAATGTGTTTGGTTTGGTGGGGGTTTTTGTTTGGGCTTTTGCTGGAACATGTAATGCGATGGTGAGTAATTTAATGGGACAAAAAATTGAGCAAAAAGTAATTGAAGCCATTAATAAAATCACAATATTAAGTATAGGATTTTGTATTTTGATGTGTTTGTTAGTGAACATTTTTCCTGCAGCATTCTTTCAATTATTTGGACAAGATATAGCTTTTGTTCATGAAGCTATACCAGTTTTAAGAATGGTGTCGTTTGGTTTAATAATTATGAGCATTGCTAATGTATGGTTAAATGGTGTTACAGGTACAGGAAAAACAACCATCAATTTGGCCATTGAAATTATTGCCATCAGTATCTATTTAGTGTATTCAATTTATTTTGTAAAATATCACTATACTACTTTACAAATGGCTTGGAGTAATGAATTGGTATATTGGAGCTCAATTTTTATTATGTCGTTTCTGTTTTTGAAATCAGGAAAGTGGAAAACAAAATTGAAGTCTTAAGTTTATTTTAGCGAAACTATATTTCA
>JBMOEQ010000247.1:0-4990 GCA_049314655.1 Ferruginibacter sp.
GGTTCGCAGCCCAAATTTTCTACCGGTATTGTTACAGTGCCACAAGCATCATCATTGGCAGGTTGCGCAAATGCATGCTGAAAAAATAAAAAGCATATTGCTGTATATAGAATTCGCATAAGCATAGTTTTTTTCCAAAGCTATATAAGAGTAGTGGTTTGGGAAATAGGTATTATGGACTATGCTATTCAAATGAGCACAGCATTTGCTATTCGCAATAACACGAATACAAAATGACGAAGTTGATTTGATTAAATTTTAAATAGATCTACAAACCTTACTAAATGAAGCCATTAAACCGATCCGTATACTTTATTTATGGCTTCGGTTTTGTTTTGCACATGCAATTTTTCGTAAATTTTACAGATATGTTGGCGAACCGTATGAAAACTAATACCCAATTGATCGGCAATTTCTTTGTACAACAATCCTTTTGCTATGAGTTGCAAAACTTCTTTTTCGCGATTGGTTAAAACATCAGCGGCCGAATTTAGGGTGTTGCGGTTTTGACCCATGAATACATCCACTAATTTTCGGGCAATGGTTGCACTCATTGGTGAACCGCCTTCATGTAATTCCTTTATAGATTCGATAATTTGTAAGGGCGCCGTTTTTTTAAGCAAATAGCCACTGGCTCCGGCTTTAAGTGCTTCAAAAACTTGTTCATTGTTTTCGTACACTGTAAACATCATAAATTGAATAGAAGGTGCCATGGGTTTCACCTTTTTAATACAATCTATCCCCGAAGCACCCGGAAGATTGATGTCCATGATAACGATATCGGGCTTTAATAAGGGTAATTCTAGCATTGCAGCATCGGCAGTACGGTAAACACCCATAAGTTCAAGTGCAGCATCGGCACGAATGAATGTGCTCAATCCTTCAATCACTTCTTCTAAATCTTCTACAATTACTATTCTGATGCTTGCCATGGTACAATATTAACCGATAAACATTAACCGTTCAATAGGTATTTTGTTAGATAGGCACTTTCAATAAAACCAATGTTCCGTTTTGTTGATGTATCGTACAATCGCCTCCAATGCTTTGCATGCGTTTTTTCATGTTTACTAAACCATTGGCAAACGGCCTTATTTGGTCAAAGTTTATTCCTTTTCCATTATCCTGTATGTGCACTTCCAATAGATGTGCGTTTACTTGATGAAAACTTAATTGTACATGATTGGCAGCCGCATGTTTAATGATATTGTGTAAGCTTTCTTTAATCACTAAGAAAATATTTCTGCGGGTTTCGCCATTGATTTTTCTATTTGCAGGAATATTATTATCGAATTCAATTTTAATATTTTCATGTTGCAAATATTCGCTGGCATAAGCTCTGGAAAAACTTACTAAATCTTCAAGCGAATCGTATCGTTCATTTAATGCCCAAACAATTTCGCCCATTTTTTCGGCCATTTCATCGCTATAGCCCGATATTTTATGCAGGTCTTTCAACAAGTTTTCATCTTGGTTTCGATTGAGTTGAATTTTTTCGCTCAAGAATTTTATACGAGATAAATTGGCGCCAAAATCATCATGCATATCGGTGGCGATGCGGGTTCGTTCTTTTTCTATAGCTCGTTCTTTTTCTGCAATTAATTGTTGTTTCTTAAGTTTAACTGTATAGTAATTTCTAATTACCAAAGCAATGATGGATAAAAGCAAAACCACCACAAGTACATAAAACCACCAACTTTTATACCAAGGGATTAAGATGACGATTTTCATTTCCCAAAGCTTTTTACTGATGGTTCCATCGGCATTGATTGCTTGAATGATTAATCGATATGTTCCAGAGGGTAAATTGGCATAACGTATTACCGATTGATTTGGCGCAGTAATGATTTTTTTGTCGTACCCTTCTAATTGATACCCAAAATGTGCTTCAGTAGGATTGATGAAATCGAGCACCGCAAAACGAAAACTGATGGTATTTTCTGTAAATTTCAGCACCATTTCATGTTGGTCATTAACATGATGAAATAATGAGGCAATACTATCATTTACTAAAAACTGTTGTAATTCTACCCCCGGTTGATACGTATAGTTTTGAATACGATCTGGAAAAAAGCTATTGATACCATTTACGCCGCCAAAAAGCATTTCTCCATTTGCTGTACTTGCAAAAGCATACGTGTTGAATTCGTTGCTTTGTAAGCCATCTTCTTCGGTATAATTTTTAATTCGATATTGGGGCAACTCAACACTAGAAATACCGCTGTTGGTACTTATCCATAATGTTTTTTTATGGGGTATAATCCCATACACATATTGATTTTTTAAACCATCGGCAATAGAAATATATCGTTCTATTTGTGTTGTTTTTTGATTCAATCGAATGAGCCCTATTGTACTGCCAACCCAAACGGTACTATCATCGCTTTCATAAAAGCATTTAATAGTACCCTTTATTGGAAACTGTTTAATAAGTACCAATCGATTGTTTAATGGGCGATAAATTGAAAACCCTTTAAATGGATGAGAAACATAAATATTGCCATTACTGCTTTCAAACAAAGTGAGGAAAACTTCATTGTTGGGTACACCATCTATTGTTTGTAGTTGTAAGGAATTATTCACCGTATATAATCCTCTGTTAGAAGCTGCCAAGATTTCGCCATTCCGCAATTGATATACAAAATTAAATTGGTCGGTTGCCGGAATTAATGGAGAAATTGCTTGTATTTTTTGTATGGCATTATTGTTTTTTCGGGTGGTAAATAATCCTTTGAATGTTGCAATCCAAATTCGTTGATCGCGATCTTTAAATAAATGTTCAATAGCACCTGGAAGTGGTTGTTGAATTTTTTTAATGATTTGCTTGTTTTTATTTAAAACCAAAATGCCATTCAATTGTGTTCCACACCAAGTTTCGGTACTATCGATGGGTAAAATGGATCGTATAAAATTATCCGATTTCCATTGTATGGTTTCTTCTTTGGTAACAAAATGACTAAACCTAAATTGTTCTAAATGCACATAATCTATTCCCTTTCCCCAAACCGCAATCCAAAGTGTGTTCTCCACATCTTTCATCAAATACAACATTTGGTTACCCGAAAGAGAATAGTTATCGTGATCAATGCTTTTAAATTGTTGTGCAATTTTTCGTGTTTGCTGTTGAATTAGCATTAATCCATCCTTTACTGTGCCTACCCAAATGCTTTGTGAATTGTTTTTTGTAAGTGTTGTAATTTCTATATGCTGTTGGGTAATTTCATAATCGCTTTCTAAAGCATTGCTTTTACGATTGAAATAATGAAGTCCTTGTGAGCTGCCTATCCAGCAACCACCCGAATCGGTCATCAGGCAATTAACAACAGCACCTTTAATAACAGAAATATCTGCCACTTTTTTAGTTAACCAAACTTCATTTAGAATGGTTGCCAAATAAAGAAATGGTTCATTTTTGCGTGCTATCCAAAAACTGTTCAATGCTTCAAAGGGCAGTTCGTTGGTTGCGCGAATGATGAGGTTATTGGCAGAATTAAATTTTAAAATGCGGGTGAAGGTTTTGGTATGGGGCGAAAATTTCCAAATTTCTTGTCCCGCTTGAAACCATACATCTTGCAAATTATCGATATAAAAAGGCGAATAACTGATTTCTATACTTTCATTTTTTGCAATAGAATAAAACGAAAATTGTCCGGTTTTTCTATCATAAAAGTTTAATCCTTCATTGCTTCCAATCCATAAATTGGTTTGTTGATCTTCAAGAATATTTAAAAACAATGTGCCTTTGATAGAGGTTGGGTTGGAAGGATTATTTCTATAAACCAAACATCCAATGCCATCGTATCTATTGAGGCCATCAAAAGAGCTGATCCAGATATAGCCTTTAGAATCTTTATAAATGCAATTGTTTACCCCTTGGGATAATCCGTTTTTTACGGATAGATGATGAAAAGCTAGGTTGCTGTATTGCGCCCAAGAAAACTTGGAGATGCTTACCGAGAGGATGAAAATGAAAATGAAATGAACAATTTTCAACATAGTTCAAATGTACTCTTTCGATTTGGCTTTTGAAGAAAATAGGAGATGTGTAAATTGAGGGAGAAAAGAAAAAAACATAAAAAAAGGGCCAGGATAAAAATCCAGCCCCGTTTTAAAATCCAATATCCTATGAAAAACCGAAACAAAAGTAAGGGTTAATTCTTCTATCAACAATACCCCAAAAGGGGTATTTTTCCCCCATTGAACTGTGTAAATGTGCAGAAACCTTTATATTTTTTTATAATTCTGTAATATTTCTTTACAAACTGCTACTAATAGGTATAAAATAATTAAAATGGAAAAAACAATTTCAAAGCCAAATCAAAAACAACAGCAGTTTTTTAATCGGTTTATGTATGGTGGTTTTTTAGTGTTAGGTATAGTCGTTGCACTCATTGGAAAAGATTTAAGCACCGCAGTTTCTAACTTTGGTATTGCACTCATCTTTGATCCTTTTGATGTTAATGTTTCTTGGAACAAACGCCCTATGTATCAAAAAGCATGGTTGGTTATTCATTTATTGATAGTATTTGCCGGATTTGGATGGTTGATTTGGAATAAATAGTTTGTTCTAATTTGAACATTCAATCCAAACTTTTATTAAACTTTACTTTGTGCGTGATCAAATTTTCCTTCAACATATAAGCAATGCTACCGGCATTATAAAAAAACTAACCGGTTTATATGCTACTGATGATACCGATCAAGAAGATTTGTATCAAGAAATTTTATATCAAGCATGGAAAGCATGGCCCTCCTTTAGAGCCGATTCGAAATTCAGTACTTGGATTTATAAGATTTGCTTAAATACCTTATTAACGCACAAAAGAAAAAAAAGAATAAACACAGCTCCCCTCGATGTTGAAATTCAACATCCTGCTATTGTACAACAAAGCGACAACAATGAAGCTGTAATACAATTATATAAGGCCATAAGAACACTTGCTGAAACCGACAGGGCAATCATTTCACTTCATTTAGATGGTTACGACCA
>JBMOEQ010000248.1:0-4956 GCA_049314655.1 Ferruginibacter sp.
GATGCACACTATCAACAAAAACAACAGTTTAGTGGTGGTGCAATTACCAGTTTTGTTTCGGGACTAGATATTTATATGGGTAAATGGAATTGGAGTACAAGCTACCATTTGCCACTTAAACAAAATATGGCACAGAATTTAGTGCATTTAAATGGGCAATTTTCAACCGGATTAACCTATATTTTCTAGTTAAAATGTGTCCTCAATACATTTCGTTTACTCTAAACACTTAAATTTGATAAAAATTACAACCATGAAGAAAATATTTAAAATAGCAGTTGTTGTTTTGATGATGATGCCTGCTGTAAGTTTTGCTCAAAAAGCAAAAGTAAATTGGCCCGAAATGAAAGCTTTTCACGGAATGATGTCTACCAGTTTTCATCCTGCTGAAGAAGGAAAATTTGATCCTATTCGTCAGAAGTCGGATAGCTTATATCAAGCTGCAGTAAATTGGAATCAATCTACCATACCTGCCGGATTTAAGCCTGAAGAAACCAAGAAAACATTATTGCAATTGGTTGAAAAATGCCGTGTAGTTAGTAAATTAGTTGAAGGCAATGCTCCTAATGAAAAACTTATGGCTGCACTTACCGAAGCACACGATGTATTTCATAAAATTGTAGGCGAATGTAGAGAAGAGTAAACTGTTTCAATATACATTGATTAAAAGCTGCTTTTTTAAAGTAGCTTTTTTTTTACCCACAATTGTGCAATTAAATTTTATTGCATGAATGATAATACGGCTACTTTTGTGCAGATTTAGGTTTCAGCATCAACTGAATTAAAAGGGAAGTTCGGTTCAATTCCGGCGCTATCCCCGTAGCTGTAAACCCGTTGCTAACAAGCAAACTTTTAAACAACTGCATCCACTATGAGCATTTCATGGGAAGGAAGTTTAAAAGGCGGGAAGCCAGAAGACCTGCCCAAGTCATATTTAATCATTCACGGCTTTCGGGTGAAAAGCATGGAATGTAAAAGCCCTCGGGCATTTATGTTTCTTTCTTTTTTTTAATTTCCGGAAGCAGTTACAAAAATTTTTCTTATGAAAAAGAAAATGTTATTTGTGGCTGCTGTCATTTTCAGCAGTCAGGGTTTTGCCCAGCAAGACAGTCTTCGTGCACTCAACGAAGTAGTAGTAACCGCCACAAAGTTTCCTGCCAAACAAAGCGAAACGGGTAAAGTACTCAATGTAATTTCTAGAGCGCAATTGCAACAAAGCTCGGGAAAAACAGTGGCTGATGTATTGAATCATATAGGCGGATTAAGTATTGTTGGTGCCAATAATAATTTGGGAACCAATCAATCTGTTTACTTACAAGGCGGCACATCTTCCAATACCTTATTGATGTTAGATGGCGTGCCGCTGAATGATGCATCGGGCATTAATGCTGAATTTGATTTGAGCACTTTTTTAGTAGATCAAATTGAACGAATTGAAATTTTAAAAGGAGCACAATCTACCCTCTATGGTTCGGATGCAGTTGCCGGAGTTATCAATATCATTTCACGTAAAAAAGCCTCCGGAAAAGACCTTGTTCAATTTACAGCAGCGGCTGGGAGTTACGATACTTACCGTGCTAATATAAGCATCAGCGGCACAGATGATAATGTGCTCGATTATTTTGCTGGCTATTCGAAAATAATCAGCAAAGGATTTTCTTCTGCCTACGATTCAACCGGCGTAAATAATTTCGAAAAAGACGGGTACAATCAAGATGCTTTTCAAGCAAGTATTGGTTATACTCCAAATGCAAAATTTAAAGCTCGCGCCTATACACGTATGAATTTCAATAGGGCCGATATTGATGCAGGTGCTTTTGCCGATGATGCCGATTATACATTCAGTACATTAAATATGAACTGGGGTACTTCTTTACAATACAGTTTTAAAAAAGGAACCCTCTTTGCGCATTACAATTTAAATTGGTACGATCGTAGGTTCAATGACGGCAGTACATCTATCGGCGGTTTTTCTACTACTCAAAAAGGAAATTATACCGGTAAATCGCATTTTGCAGAATTGTATACTACCATCAAATGGAACGATCAAATTCGTTTGTTGAGTGGCGTAGATTACCGTCAAAATTCAACCGACCAAAGTTATAATTCTACCAGTATTTACGGGCCATTTGAAACAAAGCCATTAGCCGCAGATACTGCTAATACCCGTCAAATAAGTGCTTATGCATCGCTCTTCATAAAATTGGGTAAAGGTTTTCAAACAGAAATTGGCGGTAGAATTAATCACCATTCTATCTATGGCACTAATGCTACTTATTCTTTCAATCCCTTTGTACAAGTAAATAAGCAATTGAAAATTTTTGGAAATATTTCTTCGGGATATCGGGTACCTTCTTTATATCAATTATACAGCGAGTATGGCAATAAATTATTGAAGCCCGAGCAATCGGTAAATGTGCAAGCGGGTGTACAATATCAAACCAATACTTTTAATGCAAGGGTATTAGGGTTTAATAGAGCCATTAAAGATGTAATGACTTTTTATACAGACCCCAATACATACAATAGTTTTTACATTAATGATGATCGCCAAAACGATTATGGTTTTGAAGCCGAATTATCTGTTCAACCTACAAATAAATTAAGTATCACGGCCAATTATATGTTTGTAGATGGACTGCTTAAAACCAAAGATGCAATGGGCAAAGACACCAGCTATTTTAATTTATATCGCCGTCCAAAACATACGTTGAATTTGCATCTTTCTTATCAAATTACACCTGTATTTTTAATTACATCAACATTAAGAACTGTAAGTAATTTTTACGAACCTAAATATGCCGATGCACCTTATACCATGAAAGGCTATTATACTTGGGATGTATACTGTGAGTATAGGTTGAAGCAACGATTTAAATTGTTTGCCGATTTTCAAAATATTACCAACGTAAAGTATTTCGATTTACGAGGATTTAATTCGAGGCGATTTAATGTAAATGCCGGAGTTACTATCCAGCTTTAAAAAATTATCCCGGATGTAAATAAGCATCCGGGTTTTTTATGGGAATGATGTAGGGTTATTAATAATTCGTATTTTTAAAATAGAAGATGCGCATAAACCATCTACCCATGCTTAAAAGAATGTACCTATGTTGTTTGGTTTTTTGTATGAGTTGCTGTTCAACTGTATGGGCTCAACTGCAGTTTAAAGGAATTGTTGTTAACGAAAATCATACCCCCATAGAAAGTGTAACCCTTACTGTAAATCAGCAGGTAAAGGCGGTTTCTGCTCAAAATGGTCAATTTCAATGTACGTTTCCTTTTAATAAAGTGGTGGTTACTTTTTCTCATATAGGGTATCAATCTCAATCTGTAGAAATTATTGCCAATCAGTTTTCTATAATTGTACTCACTCGTACCAATCCTTTTTTAGCAACATTGGAGGTTAAAGCATATGAATACAATGGCGCTTTGAAAAATATTCCTGCTGCGGTATCTGTTTTAGGAAAAGCTTCCTTAGAAAGATTCAGTAATATCAATTTTGTTTCGGCAATTAATACAGTAGCCGGTGTAAAAATGGATGAGCGAAGTCCGGGCAGCTATCGCTTATCCATTCGAGGAAATTTATTGCGTTCGCCCTTTGGTGTTAGAAATGTAAAAGTATATTGGAATGGTATTCCCTTTACCGATGCTAATGGCAATACTTATTTGAATCAAATTGGGTTTACCAATGTAGATCAAATGGAAATCATCAAAGGCCCTGGTGGAAGTATGTATGGTGCAGGTACCGGTGGTGTTTTGTTGCTTACCAATAAAAGTACGGTTGGCAATAGCATTACATTGAATACAGTGGTGGCAAGTTATGGCACATTAGAATCTTCCATTCAACTAAAATTGGCCGATTCGGGTTCGTATCAATCTTTGCAATATGCGCATGCACAAAGTGATGGATGGCGACAACAAACGGCTATGCGTAGAGATAATTTGCAGTACACCAATACATTTCAAATAAACAAAAAACAAACCATACGAACACAGTTATTTTATAGCGATTTTTATTATCAAACGCCGGGTGGATTAACCTTGCTTCAACAGCAACAAAATGCCCGTCAAGCAAGGCCTGCAAGCGGTATTTTTCCTGGTGCAAAAGACCAACGTGCAGCTATTTATTTGAAAACAATTTATGCCGGGTTTGGACATACGTATACATTTAATTCACGATGGATAAGTACCACCGGCATTTATACTGCGCATACACAGTTTAAAAATCCTTCAATATTAAATTTTCAACGTAAAACCGAATTGGGTTTTGGGGGGAGATCAGTTTTTCAATATCAACATAATCATGTTACCGTTCATTTGGGAGGAGAGTTGCAACATAGTTTTACAAGTACACAAACCTATGCAAACAAATTCGGTACTCCCGATACATTGCAGTTTAATGATGAAATTGCGGCCAACTTATGGAATGTATTTACACAAGCCGAATTTAAATTGAAGGGGAATATTGTATTGCAAACCGGATTGAGTTTTAATAATGCTAGTTATGGGTTAACTCGATTAAAAACAAGACCTATTCTGATGGCTCAAAGAAAATTTGCACCCATTGTTGTGCCTAGGTTGTCTGTATTAAAACATTTTTCTGATTGGTTTACTTTGTATGCAAATTTGAGTAAAGGATTTTCGCCACCAACCATTGATGAAATCATGGCTTCTACCGGAATTTTTAATACACAACTTGAAGCCGAGCAAGCGTTGAATATAGAATTAGGAACTCGGTTGGTTGTGTTACCCAATACATTATTTGCCGAGTTCAATTATTATGTATTACAACTCAATAATACCATTGTAACAAGAAGAGATGCAGCCGGAGCCGATTATTTTGTCAATGCCGGAACAACCATGCAACGTGGGTTTGAGGGTACTATCAACTATTATCCATTGCAACGACAAAATGGATTTGTACGTTCAATAAAATGTTGGAATAGTGTTTCA
>JBMOEQ010000249.1:0-4938 GCA_049314655.1 Ferruginibacter sp.
GAATATTTCAACTAAACTTTTTTCACGCAAAGCTGCAAAGAGTATCAAGACGCAAAGTATTTATGTTGAATGTTAAGTGTTGAATTTTAAATGAAAATGCACATCTCGGAGAATAATTCAACTAAACCCTAAACCACTAAACCTCTAAACCAATTTTCAACGACTAAACCCTAAACTTCTAAACTAAAAAATTATAGGTTTTACAAATCCAGCCAATGTTGCCTATCATTATTTCATCAAAGCATCCATGTCTCTATCATTGGATATCTTTCCTTTGGCTTCTAACATACGCATGTCTTTAGCGTCTTTCAAAAATTCGGAAGCAAAGATGAAGGCGTTTAAGCGTTCGTTTTTTGAAAAAATTATTTCATGATTATTGCCGCTCCATTCTTTTTGACCTTGGTACATGTACAAGATATTCTCCCCAATTTCCATCACACTATTCATATCATGGGTATTGATTACGGTAGTCATGTTAAACTCTTTGGTGATATCTAAGATGAGTTTATCAATAACCATACTTGTTTGAGGATCTAGTCCGGAATTAGGCTCATCGCAGAATAAATATTTGGGATTGAGTACGATAGCTCGAGCAATACCAACACGTTTTTTCATGCCACCACTTATTTCAGCAGGGTATTTATTGTTGGCATCTTTTAAATTCACACGATCTAAAACTTCATTGGTTCGTTTAATTTTTTCCTTATGTGTCATTGAAGAAAACATATCCAAAGGAAACATTACATTTTGTTCAACCGTCATACTATCGAATAATGCCGAACCTTGAAACAGCATTCCTATTTGCTTTCTGATTGCTTTTCTTTCATCATGATTCATTGAAGTGAAGTCAAGACCATCATAGTCAATTGTGCCTTGATCGGGTTCAAATAAACCCACTAAACATTTTTGTAAAACCGTTTTTCCACTTCCACTTGTGCCAATAATTAAATTGCACTTTCCTGTTTCCATCACATGGCTTACATCGTTAAGAACAATGTTTTCATCAAAACTTTTATGTATGTTTTTGAATTCAATCATGGGTTTAGGTAGCCGGATTTAATAATAATTGAGAAAGAATATAATCGGCAAACAATAACATTACACAGCTTACTACAACACTTTTAGTGCTACTTCTGCCAATTTCAAGTGCACCGCCTTTTACATAATAGCCATAATATGCTGGTATGCTACTGATTATAAAGGCAAAAGTATAAGATTTCACTAAAGCAAAAATGACATTATAGGGCACAAAATTTTCTAAGAGCCCTCTATCAAATGTATCGGTAGAAAGAATGTCGGATGCAGTACCGGCTAGCCTTCCACCCCAAATGCCTAAAACCATTGAAATTACCACAAGCATTGGAATGGTAACCAAGGCTGCTGCAATTTTGGGCATCACTAAATAAGCTTTTGTATTGATGCCCATGATTTCGAGTGCATCTATTTGCTCACTTACCCGCATATTACCTAATTCACTGGCAATTTTACTTCCTATTACACCGGCAAGTACAATACATACGAGGGTAGGTGCAAATTCTAAAATAACAGTATCGCGTACAATTTGAGCAATGGTTGTTTTGGGGATGATTGGACTAACCAACTGATAGGCAGTTTGTACTGCACTAACAGCTCCGATAAAAACCGAAATGATAGAAACAATACCTAATGAGCGAATCCCAATATCATTGCATTGGTGCATGAATTCTTTCCAATACATTTTATGATTTTCGGGCTTGCTGAACATGCCTTTGATCATCAACAGGTATCTTCCAAAATGCGTAAAAACTGTCATGCAGCAAATGTATTGAAAAAATATATGGACTGTACGTTGTTATTTACGATTGGATACCAATAAAGTTTTAAGGTGCAAGTACATGATTTGTGGCATTGTGGTGCATTTCAAGAAATTATCGTCTTGATAATGGGCTGCCATTTCTTGGGCGAGTTGTTGTATTTTTTCCGGGGTAGATAATAAGTCGTCGGCTGCTGCTACTCGAAGGTCGCGTAATCGTTGTCGATCTGATTTTATCCGCAGTATAATTTGCGCCCTTTCTTCTTGCTGGTATTGAGCAATTACTTTTTTATTCAAGTGCTCTTGGACCAACTCAACAAATACCCTGTTTTCTTTAAAAAATTGTGGTAAATAGAGGTTTTTATGACCTTCGTAGCATTGTTGATCGAAGTCGATTGAACGTATCTTGAATTGAACATCATCAAAATCCTGCGTGATATCGAAAATGAAATTGTAACTCCGCATATCACCTAATAGTCTGATAAAACAACGTTCATTAAATTTTACAAACTCTTTTGCAATACGTTTTGGATTGAACTCTGGTCTATTCAAATATTGACGAATGAACATATCTCCGGGAACACCGGAAATATGCTCTTCCACCAAAGTATTGTTATCTATTAAAAAATTGAGCGAATTGGGTGAAATTAAATGTTCCAGTTCCATCCCAAAAACCCTTGATGCATCTGCAACCTTAACATAAAAATAATCGTATACTTCATTATAGGTGTTTACGATTTTGATTCTAAAAGGTTTAGAGTTTCCAAATAAGCAATAATCAATTCTTTCAATATACAAGTGTTCTTCTGCTTGTGTGTTGCCACTTGCTTTTAGATAAGAGTATATGCGCTTTAAACCATTATGAATTTCGGTAGTAAGCACAGGGTTAAAAAAAACCGTTTCCCAAAAAGTATCTTTACCGTTTGAATCTAAAACAGGCATACCCGAATCAAAATACTTTAGGGTATCATAAGACACCGGAAGTGGAATTTCTCTTCCATACCGTTTAAGATATTTGCTAAAGGTTTTACTTACCTTAAAAGATATTTTCTTCTTGCTAATATGGTCAACTTCTTGCATTGCTTTTAAATATCATGTGAGGTCTTTTTAAATTTCTTCCACCATTTACTATTTGCAATGGCTTCTTGTGTATTAGTATGGTTTTTTAATTGTGCATCTACTACAGCAATCAATGTCATGTTGAAAATAGAACGGATAGAACTGCCCAATTGCAATACATGCACCGGTTTTTTTAATCCCAATAAAATAGGGCCAATAGAATCGGCGCCACCAATTTCTTGTAATAAATTATAGGCAATGTTTCCAGCAGCAAGATTAGGGAAAATTAGAGTGTTTACTTCCCCATCTAATAATTCGGTAAAAGGATAATTTTCTTTTAAGATTTCTTGATTAAATGCTAGTATTCCTTGCACTTCACCATCGCAAATTAAATCGGGTGCTTTTTGTTTTACAATTTCCCTTGCCTTTCTTACCATATTGGCTTCGGGCGAATTACTGCTTCCAAAATTAGAATATGATAACATCGCAATTCTTGGGGTAATATTAAATTGTTTCACTTCTCTTGCAGCAAGCAAAGTTATCTCGGCTAATTCTTCTGCAGTTGGATTATAATTGATGGTTGTGTCTGCAAGAAATAAAGGACCCCGTTTAGTGAGCAAGATATACATACCTGCAATTTTACCTGCGCCTTCTTCAATGCCTATCGTTTGCATCGCCGGTTTAATGGTATCGGCATATTTCCGGGTAAGTCCGCTGATCATACAATCGGCTTCACCGGTTTCTACCAACATACAACCAAAATAATTTCTATCCTTCATCAACTTGTATGCTTCATGTTTATTTACACCTTTGCGTTGACGTTTAGCATAAAATAATTCTCCAAATTGACGGCGCAATTCTTCGGTTTCTTCTGCTTTAGGATCAATGATTGGCATATCATCTAAGTCTACACTGTTTTCTTCTGCCAATTGTCTGATTTTCTTTTCATCACCTAACAGTATCGGATAGCCTACGCCTTCATCAATAACCAATTGAGCGGCTTTTAATATTTTAGCATTTTCGGCATCTGCAAAAACAACACGTTTTGGATCTTTACGTGCTTTGTTTCCAATTACCCGGCTCAGTTGATTATCGATGCCTAATCGTTTATTCAATTCCAGTTTATACTTTTCCCAATCGGTAATAGGAAATTTGGCTACACCGCTTTCCATGGCTGCCATTGCAACTGCCGGAGCAACGGTTGATAATAAACGGGGATCTAAAGGTTTTGGAATGATATAATGCGGACCAAATGAAATATTCTTTTCGTTATACGCTAAGTTTACAATATCCGGAACCGGCTCTTTGGTTAATGCGGCTAATGCTTTAACTGCAGCTAATTTCATGGCTTCGTTGATAGCTGTAGCTCTAACGTCTAAGGCTCCACGGAAAATGTAAGGGAATCCCAATACATTATTCACTTGGTTAGGATAATCGCTTCTTCCTGTAGCCATGATAATATCTTCTCTTGCACCAACGGCTACTTCGTAAGTGATTTCCGGATCGGGATTAGCCATTGCAAAAACGATTGGATTGGGTGCCATTGTTTTCACCAT
This sequence comes from Ferruginibacter sp., assembly GCA_049314655.1. Classification (GTDB taxonomy): domain Bacteria; phylum Bacteroidota; class Bacteroidia; order Chitinophagales; family Chitinophagaceae; genus Ferruginibacter. The sequence continues at coordinate 4,408 of JBMOEQ010000249.1, forward strand.
GTCGGCAGTAATGATATTGCCTACACTCAATCCAACAAAAACATCTGCGCCTTTTAAAGCTGCTGCTAAATCGTAGTCTTTAAATTTGGGGTCTGATGCAAAGTGTTTCTTTTGTTCGTCAACTCCTTCTCTACCTTCGTAAATAATACCTTTACGATCGAATACCATAAAATTGCTTCGAGATGCGCCAAGCGACACATATAATTCCATACATGAAATAGCTGCAGCACCTGCGCCATTAACAACGATGCGTAAATCTGCCATCTTCTTTTGCTGAATTTCGGATGCATTCAGTAAAGCCGCTGCTGAAATAATTGCCGTACCATGCTGGTCGTCGTGCATGATAGGAATTTTCAATTCTTCCTTTAATTTTTTTTCAATATAAAAACACTCAGGGGCTTTAATATCTTCTAAATTGATTCCACCAAACGTGGGCTCTAATGCTTTTACAATTTGAACAAATTTATCGGGATCTGTTTCATTGATTTCAATATCAAATACGTCGATGTCGGCAAATATTTTAAACAATAC
>JBMOEQ010000250.1:0-4873 GCA_049314655.1 Ferruginibacter sp.
CAGAGAAAAGCCAGTGGCTACCTTTAACGCAACGAGCTAACATTAACCACACATTACTCGAAACTACAGTTACGGAAATACTTTCAGCAGTTAAAACAAATGGCGATGTTGCTGTGAAAAAATACACAGCATTATTTGATGGAGCCGAATTGAATGCATTTGCAGTGTCACCTAATGAAATGTTTAATGCCATTCAACAAGTTGATGAAGATTTGAAAACTGCCATTGTATTAGCCGCAAAAAATATTGAAGCATTTCATCAATCTCAATTGAATAATGAAAAAGCCATTGAAACAATGCCCGGTATACAATGTTGGCGTAAATCTATTGGCATAGAAAAAGTTGGATTATATATTCCAGGTGGAACAGCGCCATTATTTTCTACAGTTTTAATGTTGGCTATTCCAGCTAAACTCGCTGGATGTAAAGAAATTATTTTGTGTACACCACCCGATGCCGATGCAAAAATTAATGCTGTCATTCTTTTTACCGCATCACTTTGTGGTATTTCTAAAATTTATAAAGTAGGAGGGGTACAAGCCATCGGCGCTATGGCTTATGGAACCGAAACCATTCCTAAAGTGTATAAAATTTTTGGACCAGGTAATCAATATGTAACCTGCGCAAAACAATTAATCAACAAAGAAGGCATTGCTATTGATATGCCTGCTGGGCCTAGCGAATTGGCTATTTATGCCGATGAAACTGCTACTCCGGCTTATGTTGCAGCCGATTTATTAAGTCAGGCCGAACATGGTACAGATAGCCAGGTGATTTTAGTTGCCTCCAACGAAAAAATTATACAACAAGTTCAAGAAGAAGTTCAAAAGCAATTGACTGCACTACCCCGACATTTAATTGCAGCAAAAGCATTAGAAAATAGTAGAAATATTGTTTTTGATTCACCGAATAAAGCCTTTGATTTTTTAAATGCATATGCCCCCGAGCATTTAATCATTGCTTCGGATAATGCGCATGAATTGGGTAATAATGTAGTGAATGCAGGTAGTGTTTTTTTAGGCCATTATTCGCCCGAAAGCGTGGGAGATTATGCATCAGGCACCAACCACACTTTGCCTACAAATGGCTATGCTACTGCCTATAGTGGTGTTTCTGTAGATAGTTTTGTAAAAAAAATCACCTATCAACAATTATCCGAAAACGGATTAAAAGCAATTGGTAAAACAGTAGAAATTATGGCGGCTGCCGAAGGTTTGCATGCACATAAAAATGCCGTAACCATTCGTTTAAATTCATTCGATAAAGCTTAAATTTATAGTATGCAATCTGGTCAACAATCAACGCCGCTTATTACTACAGGGTTTAGTAGTGTAGCCGCATTGGTACGTAAAAATATTCTCGAATTAAAACCTTACTCTTCTGCTCGGCACGAATTTAGCGGAAAAGCAACGGTGTTTTTAGATGCCAATGAAAATGCTTTTGGCTCACCACTTGCAGAAGCTTTCAATCGTTATCCCGATCCCTTACAATGGCAATTGAAATTTCAAATTGCACGCATAAAAGGTGTGCCTGCAGAAAATATTTTCATTGGTAACGGAAGCGATGAAGTAATTGATTTAGCCTATAGGATATTTTGCAATCCTGGAATTGATAATGTAATTGTTTGTCCACCTACTTATGGCATGTACGCAGTAAGTGCTCATATCAATAATGTACAAATCAAATCTGTTCCATTGTTAGATGGATTTCAATTAGATGTTGAAGGTATTTTACAGGCTGTAGATGCACATACTAAATTGTTGTTTATTTGTTCGCCTAATAATCCTACCGGCAATAATATGGATAGGGAATCGGTTGAACTTTTATTGAATAATTTCCCCGGTATTATAATTATTGATGAGGCTTATATCAATTATTCCCGACAAAAAACTTTTATTGCTGAGCTTACCGAATATCCAAATTTGATGGTAATGCAAACTTTGTCAAAAGCATGGGGATTAGCAGCTTTACGAATTGGATTATGTTATGCTTCACTCGATATTATCGATTTATTAAATAAGGTGAAACCTCCATATAATATCAATGATGCCTCTCAACAATTGGCATTAGATGCGTTGCAAGATCCTATGCAAGTGAATGAATGGATTAAAACTGTTTTCAGTGAGCGCGAAAATCTGGCACAAGCATTGAAAGCATTATCTTTTGTAGAAAATGTTTATCCCAGTGATGCCAATTTTTTATTGATTAAAGTAACAGATGCCAATGCTTTATATGCATATTTGGCTGAACAAGAAATTGTAGTTCGCAATAGAACCAATGAACAAAATTGCAATAATTGTTTGCGTATAACAATTGGAACTCCTGAAGAAAATCAATGGTTGTTAACCACATTAAAAAATTATCCAGCGTGAAAAAAATATTATTTATAGATAGAGATGGCGTTTTAATCAATGAAGTGCCACCAACATATCAAATAGATAGCTTTGATAAGTTATCTTTTTATCCTGGCGTTTTTGAATATTTAGGAAAAATTGCTCGGGAGTTAAATTATACTTTAGTGATGGTTTCTAATCAAGATGGATTAGGAACTGCAAACTACCCATTAGCGGCATTTCAACCCATTCAAGATTTTATTTTAAATACATTAAAAGGGGAGGGGATTATTTTTGATCAAGTATATATCGACAAAAGTTTTCCGCACGAAAATTTGCCTACTCGAAAACCGGGTACAGGCATGCTTACCAATTTGCTCAATAATGCTGAATATGATCTACAACAATCTTTTGTTATTGGCGATAGAATTACGGATATGGAATTGGCTAAAAATATAGGCTGTAAAGGTATTTGGTTAAAACAAGATGCAACATTGGGCGCTACTGAAATTCAATCCGCGGTAGAGGAATTGAAAACTACCATTGTTGCATTAGAAGCCACCGATTGGAAATCGATTTATCAGTTTTTAAAATTGCCTGCACGCAAAGTCATTCACGAACGTAATACCAATGAAACAAAAATTGCAATAGAATTAAATTTAGATGGAACGGGTATTTCGAATATAAGTACCGGTTTAAGTTTTTTTGATCATATGCTCGATCAGTTGTCGCGACATGGTTTGTTAGATTTAAAAATCATAACGAAAGGCGATTTGCATATCGATGAACACCATACTATAGAAGATACGGCCATTGCATTAGGTGAGGCATTTTATAAAGCGATAGGCGATAAAAGAGGTATTGAGCGTTATGGTTTTCTTTTGCCGATGGATGATTGTTTAGCACAAGTTGCAATTGACTTTGGTGGTAGAAGTTGGTTGGTATGGGATGCCGATTTTAAACGAGAAAAAATTGGAGAAATGCCAACAGAAATGTTTGTTCATTTTTTTAAGTCCTTTAGTGATGCGGCTCGTTGTAACTTAAATATTACGGCATCGGGGAATAATGAACACCATAAAATTGAAGCTATTTTTAAAGCATTTGCCAAGGCAATAAAAATGGCCGTAAAACGCGATATCGATAACCAGCAATTGCCTTCTACCAAAGGAATTTTATAAAACCCATTTAAGTTGACAGTAGCAATCGTAAAATATAATTCAGGCAATGTACAAAGTGTACAATTTGCTTTACAACGTATTGGTGTAGAATCTATCGTAACAGATGATGCTGCAATTATTCGTGAAGCAGATAGAGTAATTTTTCCGGGAGTAGGGCATGCTGCTTCTGCAATGGCCTATTTACGTGAACATCATATAGATGAGTTGATGTTATCCTTAACACAGCCGGTATTAGGCATTTGTTTGGGATTACAATTGATGTGTAATTTTTCGGAAGAAGGGGAAACACCGTGTTTAGGCATCTTCAATGAACCCGTTAAATTGTTTCAGTCTGCCACTTTAAAAGTGCCTCAAATGGGTTGGAATACAATTTATAATTTAAAAGGAGATCTTTTTCATGGAATGGATGCTGCAGCTTATGTATATTCGGTGCACAGTTATTATGCAGCATTGGGGAATGATACAATAGCTACTACCGATTATATTATGCCTTACAGTGCAGCTTTACAAAAAGATAATTATTATGCCGTTCAATTTCATCCCGAAAAATCGGGTGCAATGGGCGAACTTATTTTAAACAATTTTATTACAAGGTTATGATCATTATTCCTGCAATTGATTTAATCGACGGTAAATGCGTTCGTTTAACGCAAGGCGATTATGCGCAAGCAAAAGTTTACCATAACAATCCGGTAGATGTAGCAAAATCATTTGAAGATGCCGGTATACATAGGCTGCATTTGGTAGATTTGGATGGTGCTAAAGCGGGTAAGTTTCAACATTTAAATGTGTTGGAAAAAATTGCAACCGCTACATCGTTACAGATTGATTATGGTGGAGGCGTGAAGCAAATCAGTGATGTTGCTGCTGTATTAAATGCCGGCGCATCAATGGTAACTGTAGGCAGTATCGCTGCTCAACATCCCGAATTATTAGAAGAATGGTTGATGGAATTTGGCGCATCTAAATTTTTTGTTGGTGCCGATGTATTGGATGAAAAAGTAAAAATTAGTGGCTGGTTAAAAGACAGCGGGAAAACTATTTTTTCCTTTATCGGACAATTAATGGGATTAGGCGTAACACAAATATTTTGTACCGATATCAGTAAAGATGGCGCAATGGTTGGTCCGGCTTTTGAATTGTATAAAAATATTCTTTCCGAACATCCCGAATTAGAATTATATGCAAGTGGAGGAGTTACTGCTTTAAAAGATATTCACGACTTAACTACAGTTGGATGTAAAGGCGTAATTATTGGTAAAGCAATTTATGAAGGCAATATTTCATTGAAAGAATTGAGTGTGTTTGGAAAATAAATTTAATCGCTGCCTGTAGGGTGGTTTTAAGTTTATAAAGATTATA
>JBMOEQ010000251.1:0-4872 GCA_049314655.1 Ferruginibacter sp.
AGAAAATGGCTGATTGAATTGAATGGTGAAAAAATATTTTTTCTCCACCCAGTTCTTTGTGTGGCAATAGCCACTGATGGTATTATAATCTTCAATTTTCACATCACTTTCCAGTACTAATGAATCGGTTAAAAAGCGAAGTCCGTGCTGTAAATCAACCAGCAGCTTTGCATTTGAACTGGGATAAGTGTATTGATGAAATGCCACCCGTTCAGTACAGGTCAATTCAACCTTTACTTGATTGTGTAATGTAACGGTATAATAACCCAGACTCGCTTTTTCTGTTTCCTTAAAATAGGTTTCGCCAAAACCATCTACTTTATTATCGGTAAAAGGTTGTAACAACACATCACCAAATTCACTGATTCCTGTTCCGTTGGCCCTGGTTTGCGAAAAGCCTAGTATAACACTGTCTTTGTATTGATAACCACTAGTATAATCCCACCCTTTATCAACATTATCGGGGCCGGGTTGTACCATTCCAAATGGCATACAAGGGCCGGGGAAAGTGTGCCCGGTTCCTTCGGTTCCAATAAATACATTTACATATTGGGTATAATCGTTGTTAACTTTCGATCTACAGCTATACAGAAAAAAAAAGATGAAGGAATAGGTTATATACTTCATTGATATATTATTGAATGTTTTTAAAAGTTACCTGTCGTAAAATCGTTTTTGTCATAGGCACCAATTTAACCTCCTCAAGTTTTCCTGTAATGCGGTTAACCATTTGCGTTATAAAGCTATTTTTCGCTTGAGGAACTGAATGAACTGCTGCGCCATTATAATCATACACTATTGGTGTATTGGGTTTACAAACAAATTCTTTCATATTGCCGATGTTGAATGTTTTAGTTGTTTGAGCAGTTGCTTCAATAACATGGCACAATACAAATGGTCCATTTTCAAAATAAATTTCATTATTGGCGGTAACTTTCTTTTCAACAACAGCAGTGAAGGACAATTTTAAATCGGTACGCTTATTCCAAATTTTACGAAAAACCAAGTACCCATTTTCTTCTGTATAAGGTAAAGATGCATTTACTTTTACCGCCCATTGAGGCTTTCTTATTTTCAATGCAAATTTTTGAGAGCGATTGCTATAAACTGTAAACTGAATGGCATTGTTAAATGGATAATCTGTTTGTTCTTGAATCATTATTGCGGTATGATTAAAGATAGTTTCCACCTCGCATGGTCCTAATAAGGTTGCAACTAAACCTTCTTCATCTTTCATCCACATATTTTGAATATAATAGGGTACAATTCTTCCGGCATTAGGCACACAACAAACGGCGGCTTCTCTATGTATAGGAGAATACCGATAACGCGTTTGATGCCGATCTGTTGTATCACCATTATTCCCTCCGTTTAAAATAAAGGCATTGTCTTGTTTCAAATAACAGATAGCACTTTCAGTGGGATGTGTGCTTCCTAATGCTGCATTAAAAAATATACGTTCGGCCTGCTGTGCATAATTCGTGTTGGCCGATTTACTGAATAAACTGATCCATGCAGCCATCAATTCTTGCAAGGAACAATACTCATAAGCGATATTGGCATCGCCGGTTTGTCCCACGATAAATTCATTACCAACAGGGCCACCCGATGGCGTTAAAGCTTTTTGAATTTTTTGCAGAAAATGATCCAATGCAATTTTTAATGCCGGATTTCCGGATGCATAATATGCTACAGTTACAGAACGCAAATGTTCGTATGTATGAACACCATGGCCTTGCAATGGCAATTCCACATTCATTAATTTATCATACTGCGCATCTTCGTTAAGTGGATATGCAGAAAAATCTTGGTAAAGAAACAAGCAATAATCTAAATACAATTGATTTTTAGTAAGTACATACAACTGTTCTAACACATCGGTAAATGCCAAGCCATGCGATAAACCAGATACGGATGGATTTAAAGAATAAAAAGGTTTCGATTGATTTATCGGGTACTGCTGCATTACATTATTCACCGCTTTTTCTATTGCAGTTAAAATTCGCTTGTCTTTTTTATATTCGTACCAACCCAATAAGGAACGATATAAAGTTGCTTTAGCCCATAATTCACCATTTTCATTTTCGAAACGATACCGCAATTCTTTATCATAGATACCAATGTAACCATCATCATCTTGCGTTGCAAGCAAACGATTAATAATGCTTTCTGCTTTGTTGATTTGTTGTTGATCATTAAGTAAAATTGCTGTTCGTACAAAACCATCAAGCCAATTGCTTTGTGTTTCACTATTCCACCAAAGGAATTGTACTTGCCAATCGCCATCTTCAGATACCGCGCCTAAATTTTTACTTTTATCTTTTTTACTTAATCGATTTTTCCCGTAGATATCATCTTGCCCAATTAAATCGGGTACCAAACTATCTAAATGCCCCGTAAAGCCATTGATATTTTTTTGCAATTCGGCTTTCAACCAACCTTTTGGTTTTATTGCATTGAAGAACAATGGCTGAAAAGCTTGTTCAATAGGTTTGATTTTTGTAAACGCTTGTTTCGTTAGTGTTTGCGCCGTTAAAGTTTGATTGAACATCATAAAGCAGTAGATGAATATGCTAATAAAATATCGGCTATTTGATGGTAACATTTTTATGTTTTGTAAAGTGTATTAAAAATAATTAAGAAAATAAAAAATCAGTAGCTGAACGTCTTCAAAAATATACTACCAATAGCAAAAATTATAGTACAGAAATGCCAATAAGAAACACTATATTGACAAATAAATTGAAAAACACCATAAAGAAGTACAATATAGTATGAAACCAAAACTAGAGCAATTATTAAATAGAATCAACCACCATAGTTTTATTGGTTATGAAGTTATAGTTCCGGCTTTTGAATTTCTTTGGCATTATCATCCCGAATATGAACTTACGTATATCGTAAAAGGCAAAGGCAAAAGATTGGTGGGCGATCAATATGAATTATTTCAAGAAGGCGATTGGGTATTATTGCCACCTATGTTGCCGCATACATGGATATCTGAAAAGAAAGCGAAAGAAAAATGCCATGCTATTGTTATTCAATTTTCAAAAGAATTTGCCGAAAAACTCTTTCAATTTTCGGCATTAAAAAATATAGAAACTTTGTTTTCAAAATGTAGCAGAGGATTGTATTTTAAAAGCACCAACAACGGTACTTTGATTTTATTACAAAGTCTGTTAATGGAAAACGCGCTCACCCGTTTTACCTTGTTGTTACAAGTATTCAATCAACTCGCCTTATTAAAAGCCTTCCCTATTGCTTCTATACAATATAAACCCGTTAAAGGAGATGAGAACCAGCAACGCATCAATTCTGTTTTCTTATTTGTACAAAAAAACTTCAAGGATACAATCACTTTAAAAAAAGCCGCATCTTTGATTCATCTTTCTGAAAGTGCATTTTGTAAATTTTTTAAACGTGCCAGTGGACAAACATTTTCTAACTACATCAATGAAATAAGAATTGCTCATGCTTGCCATCTTTTAATGGAAACAGACTTACCTATCAGCGCAATTGCTTTTGAATCGGGTTTCGAATCGTTAACTTATTTTAATCGAGTATTCTTAAAGAAAAAGAAAATTACCCCTAGCTTGTATAGAAAAAATTAGGCCGATGTTATCTTTTCATTTTTGTTAACATCAACAAACAATTCATCAAGAAAGAAAAATAAAATGATCATTATTGGAGAGCGCATAAACTGACCGTAAAATAAAACAGATTCGTGTACTTGTTTAAAAAAAGGCATATACTGAAGCAATAAATACACCGCACTTAAACACAAATACAATACTGTAAAAATACGAAAGCCACTTTTCGAAAAACTCATTTTCATAGTTACTATCATGGCTATTGTAAGAATTACTTTATGGAAAAGAATAAAATAATTATGACCTGGATAATAGTGCAATTGAAACCAAACCAACATTAAGTACACGGCAAAAGAGCCGATTAACCAAGCCGCAAATTTTCCTGTATGGTGCATTATTTTTTGCCTGATTTAATGAATAAAAACCAACCCAACAATACAAAAAGATGCATGATGATGGTAAAAATATAATGATGGTCTATGTCGAATTGAGCCGGATAATTTTTAAACACCCAAAATAGCATTACAATCCTAATAATATTAATGAGGTATAAGAGTATAATGCCCACTAAACCAAATACCAATTTTCGTTTGAAAGGGTATGGCAATACAATAATGAATCCTAGATAAATAATCATGGTATCTAAGCCATTACAAAAATCACCGATGTAAAAAACGGTTTCCTGAGCTTGCATTAAAAAATCACCGGGAATATTGGGCTTACTGATCCAATGAACATTTGGAATTGGATTGAAAAAATAATTGATTCCTTTAGTAGATGCAATGGTTGTAACCCGTGTAAGAACAGCATCCGGTATACGTGCAGGTTGCAAAACAAAAACATACAACGATCGCCATAATATAACAAGTACAATTAGCTTTAATAAAAATAAAGCCAACCGATTTTGCAGTAATGTTTGAAGCCGTTTTTTAAAGGGCATTTGAAATGCTATTAAGAAAGACAAGAGCTTCAAATGAATACTCTAGTTCTTTCGTTGATAGAATGTGTATTTTAATTTCCTCTAAAGATAATAGCCTTTTTTGTAAAATCAACAAAAGGGAAACAAGCATCACCAGGTATTGCTACACATGGTTATATGCCCATCTCCCTTTTGCATTTCCAATGCTCATTATTATTGAGCTATCCATTCTGTGAATAATCCTGAAAATGATTTTTAATTAGAGTTACTAATAATTAATTTTTGAGTTTGTTGTGTGTTATCGGGCATAATCAATTGTACTTGATAAATACCCGGAGTCATTAATTTAGGTAATTGTAAGGT
>JBMOEQ010000252.1:0-4866 GCA_049314655.1 Ferruginibacter sp.
GCTGCAATGGCTACTGCACTATGATAGGTGTCAATAGAAATCAATTGCTCAGGAAATTGTTCATGAATGGATTTAATGATAGGTAACACCCTTGAAATTTCAGTTGCAGCATCTATGCGTTCACTACCCGGTTTAGTAGATTGACCGCCGATATCTAAAATATCAGCTCCATCTTGTATCAGCTGCGCTGCTTTCTCAATAATCCACTCGTTTGATTTATCTAAAAAACCTTCATAAAACGAATCTGTCGTTACATTTAAGATGCCCATAATAAAAGGCCGATCTAATAGAATTATTTTTCCTTTACAGTTAAGTGTGAACATCAGTAAGAATCAAGTATTTTTGAAGCTCAAAGTTAAGTTTTACCCAATTGATTGAATCAAGTATAAGAATTCATCAATTATTACCAATTTTCAATGGATACAAATCAACAATACGATCGGGCTGTTGCTACTTGCAGAGATATTTTTTTGAAAAAAACCATCGATTATGGTACCAGTTGGCGTGTATATCGTACCATTTCTGTAGTAGATCAAATTTATATCAAAGCCAAAAGAATACGCACTTTACAAGAAAAAAAAATTAATAAAGTAGGGGATGATATCGTAAGTGAATTTAAAGGCATATTAAACTATAGCATTATTGGCTTAATTCAATTGTCAATGCCCACTGATGATATCGAAGACATGCCTGCTTCAGCAGTGGAATTGGCTTACAATTCTTATGTGAATGCTGCAAAAAAATTAATGCAAGATAAAAACCACGATTATGGTGAGGCATGGCGCGAAATGAGTCAGGAAAGTTTTGCCGATCTTATTTTAGCCAAATTATTACGCATCAAGCAAATATTGCGTAATGACGGAAAAACGATTGCAAGCGAAGGCATAGATGCTAATTATTTTGATATTTTAAATTATTCGGTTTTTGCTTTAATCTTAATTGAAGAAGGCGTGCATACCAATTAGTTTTTTGTGAACTTTAAAGAATGGAAAGATGAAAATATTAATCAATAGTATTAGAGTATTTGTAGGATGTTTATATATTTTTTCGGGCTTAGTAAAAGCCATTGATCCTCGTGGTTTGGCTTATAAAATGCAAGAGTTTTTTGAAGTGTGGGCAGCCGATGGTTACCTTACCAGCTTCATGAATTATCTCAATGAAGAAGCCTTGTTCATTTCCATCTTCATGATTGCTTTAGAAATTTTATTAGGCATTGCGCTCTTAGTAGGGTGGAAGAAGCATTTTACGCTATGGATTTTATTATTGCTCACTACCTTTTTTACATTCCTTACCAGCTATGTTTTATTCAGTGGTAAAATTAGAGCTTGTGGATGTTTTGGCGATTGTATTCCTTTAACGCCAATACAAACATTTAGTAAAGATGTGTTATTGATGGTGCTCATCATTTCAATGCTCATTTTTCAAAAATACATTCTACCATTGTTTAAAAATCTTATCAATGGATTAATCGTTTTGGTAGGGGTATTGGCCGCTTTGTTTTTACAATTTTATGTACTTAAACATCTTCCTATTAAAGATTGTTTGCCCTATAAAAAGGGAAACAATATTTTAGAATTGCGTAAAATGCCTGCAGATGCTGTTCCCGATAAATTCGATTATAGTTTTATTTACGAAAAAAATGGGGAAAAGAAAACCTTCACCATGGCTCAATTACCCGATAGCACTTGGACCTTTGTAGATCGTAAACAAGTATTGATTCAAAAAGGGAAAAACAATGTGCCTATCATTAACGATTTTTCATTGAGCGATTCTACCGGTATTGATCAAACGGAAAATATTTTATCTTACAATGGCGTGTATTATCTCTTTTTTGTGAAAAATTTCAGTGAAGGAACAGCCCGTTGGGAAAAGAAATTTGAACGTTTGTATCAATCTGCTCAATTGAAACAAATTCCGTTTTTTATAGTAACGCCCGAGCCCGATAAGGCACAGCGTTTTTTCAATATTCGCAGTACTTATAAAATAAGTATTTTAACCATTGATGGCGTTGCTTTTAAAACTGCTGCCCGATCTAATCCTACTTTATTCAAGTTCAAAGGCCCAATTATTCAAAATAAACTAAGTTGGGCCGATATGGAGCAAATAGATCAATAAAATAACCGCAACAAGCAAATGCTTAAATCAACCATACTCCGTTTTTTCAATGCTTCAGCAGTATTAATAGGGGTGGTTATTGTGGTGTTTTTTATGTTTCAAGGTTTTGGCGATCCGGCTAAATTAATTGCCGGACAATCGGGCGATAAAAAAACCTTAGATAATATTCGCAACGAATTGTACTTAAATCAACCTTTATGGAAACAATTGGTATTTTATATTAACGACGTTTCACCGTTAAGTATACACGCAAAAGAAACCATAGCAGTCAAAAAATTAAATGGATTTTTTATTGGTGGAAATTACAAAATTGGGGTTAAAGTACCCTATCTCCGTAACAGTTATCAGTCTAAAAAACCGGTAAGTACCATTTTAGGCGCAGCATTGCCCGGTACATTATTATTGGCCATCAGTGCTATGTTTTTTGCCATTCTCTTTGGTATTTTACTGGGCACCTTATCGGCTATAAAAAAGGATACTTGGTTAGATACGTCTGCTGTGTTCATCAGTATTGCAGGAATTTCGGCGCCATCATTTTTTATGGCAATTGTTATAGCTTATGTTTTTGGAATTGTATTGCATCCTTATACCGGATTACATTTAACAGGCAGTTGGTTTGAGGTAGATGAAATTACAGGCGAAAAATATTTCACTTTACAAAACCTTATACTTCCTGCAATAACCTTGGGCATTCGTCCGCTTGCCATCATTACTCAACTTACTCGAAGTGCTTTGTTAGATGTATTGAAGCAAGATTATATTAGAACCGCCTATGCAAAAGGGTTAAGTAAATCAACAGTAATTTTTAAACATGCATTGCGTAATGCTCTTAATCCGGTGATTACCGCTATAACGGGTTGGTTTGCCGAATTATTAGCCGGTGCATTCTTTGTAGAATATATTTTTGGATGGAATGGGGTAGGAAAAATAACCGTTAATGCGCTGGAAAAATTAGATTATCCGGTTGTTATGGGTGCAGTATTGTTGAGTGCAAGTATTTTCATTGTAATGAATTATTTGGCTGATGCATTATATGCTTATTTCGACCCAAGAATTCAATAAAATTATTGAATAACCACTTCTTTAATTATTGCCTCACCAAATACTTCATTTACCCTTTTTTGAATTTGTTCTTTCTGGTAATTTAATTCATTTTTAAGTGGACCAACAGCAGTAGTTATAAAAAGGGTATGCTGAATAATTTGAATTTTATCGGTGTACTTGGCAACTGTTTTGCCCATAATTTGTTCCCAAACGGCTTCTATTTGCAAGGCTTGCATACCTCCACGAAGTTTACTTTTTTTTAGAAATTGCTGAATAGCATCTTGCATTGAATGTTCGCCCATACGGTAAAATTAAGTATTATCGAGGATTTCAAAGTTCAATGATTTGAAACGGTATTTCTAAACTTCGAATTGCTTTCTCTAAGCGCTCTTTATGTGTATCCGTTATAAAAACTTGTCCATCGTTTTCGCAACATACCCAATGCAATAAATTTTGCATGCGTTGTTCATCTAATTTTTCAAAAACATCATCTAACAACAATAAAGGTGCAAATCCTTTCTGTTGTTTCAATAATTCAAATTCGGCCAATTTAAGGGCAAACAACAAACTTTTTCTTTGTCCTTGTGATGCAATTTGTTTAAAAGATTGGTTATTGAGTTCTATAGAAATATCATCTTTATGAATGCCATTGTTGGTGCGTTGTAAATAAAGATCGCGCTCTCTATTTTGTAACAATAGTTGTTCGAGCGGCACACTAAATAATTTGCTTTCATAGCCAAGGGTGATGATTTCTTGATCGCCTGCAATTTGTGCATAAAACTGCTTCACCATGGGCAATAATCTTTCGGTATAGGCTTTTCTTTTTTCAAATATAAAATTCCCCGGTTCGGCTAACTGTGCATCAAAAACTGCAAGTAAGGTATCATCAATCTTTCCTTGTTCATTGAAAGATTTCAATAAACTATTGCGTTGTTGTAAAACCCGAGTATAAATAATCAGTTGTTGCAGGTATTCAGAATCTATTTGACAAATAACCGTATCTAAAAACTTTCTTCTTTCTTCACTGCCGCCGGTAATCAGTTCTACATCATCCGGAGCTATCATCACACAAGGAAACTTACCGATATGATGCGAAAATTTTTCGTAGGGGATATCATTTAAACTGAGTTCTTTTTTACCAACCCCACGATGAATGCACAATAAATTTTCGGGAGTTTGATTCAATTCAAAATTGGCAGCTAATCTAAAGCCGTCTTTTGTAAACTGAACATTCAGCGCATCAGAATTACTGAAATAGCTTTTAGTAAAGCAACAATAATGAATGGCATCAAGCAAATTGGTTTTCCCCTTTCCATTTAATCCACATATTCCGGTTACACGCTCCAAAAGGGTAAATACTTCAAAATCGTAATTTTTGAATTGAGTGAGTGCTATTTTTTGAAGCCTTAACATGGGCTTGCAAGTTACGTTAACCGCTTTTAATTTGAAATTTGAATGCCAAATGTCAAAAAATGCCTTAACAGAAATGAAACGTATATACCCAATATAATGATTAATTGTTTGATTTTCAATGCTTAAGAATGAATTGCTTGCAGGCATAAATGCGTATATTTTAATCCCAATTCCCATCATTTTCGTATTTATTTCTCCCTTATCTTTGCCAACTAAAATTATAACCCATTGGCAACAAAGTTTTCTAAAGAAACCTACCTCTATTGGTACGAATTGATGCTATTATTGCGTCGT
>JBMOEQ010000253.1:0-4813 GCA_049314655.1 Ferruginibacter sp.
AGTTATCCAAGCACCATATTTATGCCAACAATACAATCTATACCGGCTGTATTACCTGGTTATCTTAAACCCAAAGAAATTGAAGCGCCTTTACATTATTTTGCTGATGGCGCTTGGAAAACCCAAACATTTGTTGATTTTATCCAACTGTTTAAAAATAAATGGTAGAAATTTCTTTTAAACTTGCAACCTTTTCGTTCCAGCAGCAGACTTTTATATGGTTTTTCATAGGATAAGGTTTAAGGTTTAATGACGTATGATTAGATAAAGGGCTTCTTCACGGAAGCCTCTTTTATTTTAATTTTATTGAAATAATGTGTAACTTGTACACTATAATGCTATCATATGAAAAAGTTAATCCTTACAAGTTTAACAGCCACAATAATTTTATGCAGTAATGCTCAAGCTCCATTCATTGGAACCAATGGGGGAGATGGTTTAGGGCAATACGGTTATTTGGAAAAAGATGCTGTTACTTTTTCCCGCCTTTTTAGAAATACATACAACAATATCGCTTATCTCAGTGCACGATGGTGGATCACTGATAACAATGCTTTAAACGGCAATGGTAAAGAATTTATTTATCATGTTTATGCCGGCCCCGATTGGGTAAACGGAATCGGTTGGCAATGTGGAGGCGATAACGATGGATCTAAACGAACAACAGATTTCATTGCCACAGATTTTAATCCGGAATGGCGTGCCGGTGCCGATTGTTATGTTTCTGTTTGTGCAAAATATTGCGACGATTCCTATTCTCCTGCTTCTTTCGATGGTGTATCAACTTATGGCGCTACCGGCTTTAATGAACGGCGTTTTAGAGTTCTGGATGTAAATATGTCGGCACATCCTTCTACCGCAACAGATATACCCAATGGCAATGGTATTTGCGAAACCACCAACGCATACCATGTTGCAGGAAGTTTTTCAATTACACCGGCCGGATTTACAGGTTTATCCATCAGTTCGCTTGGTGTACAAAATGTTGGTACAGCAACAGAAGTTACTGATATACCCAATGCCGCATTAAATCTCTACTACGAGCCAGTAACAGGATCAGAAATATATGGCGATGGTAATGAAACATTTGGTGGAACTTTATTTGGAAACTGGGACAGCAATACCGGAGATAATGTATATGGTAATAGCGGATTAAATATTCCACTCAATACGCCCATTCGTGTTTATGTTTTGTTGTGTAGTATCAATACCCCTTCAGGAATTGGTAAAACAATCAATCTTCGTTTAATTAATGATGGTATCAGCATTGCTCCGGCAATTGATGGCTTTTCTAAAATGCGCATTGATACCATAAGCATTTCAAATCGCAATATTACATTACCTATTCAATTTTTAAGTTTTAACGGAAATAGAAAAGATCAACAGGTTCAACTCAAATGGCAAACAATTGCTTCAAGTATACCTGCAACTTTTATTATACAACAATCCATTGATGGTATGCAATTTACAGATGCTGGAACTTTGTCTTCTTCCGCATTTGATGGACGATTGGGTAATTATAAGTATGACTTATCAACCGATGCAATTTTCTTCCGTATTATAGCAAGGTTTAGTAATGGTAAAACAAATACCAGTACAATATTAAGGCTCAATACAACAGCACAACTTCCGTTTAGTGTTATTCAAAATCCTGTTCAACAAAAAATTGTTGTCCAACTCAATAGCACACAATCTATAACAGGGCAATACAGTATTTTTGATGCTGCAGGAAAACAAATTATAGCACAACAAAAACTATTTACACCTGGCATAAATACCATTGAATTGCCTTCATCTTTAAAATCGCAATTATTGTTCTTATACATTAAAGATGCTGCCGGAAATACACAAAACTTTAAATTACTCAAACAATAATTTTTCCCTCGTAGTAAAAAACAAAGCCTCCCATTTTTATAGGAGGCTTTGCTATCATACGGCAAATGATTTTAAAGTGCTTCGGCCATATTAGGAATTTCGGCGGCCTTATAAGCACCGGTATCTAATTTCTTTTTCGTTTCTTCAAATGCTTTTAATGTAAGATCAATGTCTTCATCAGAATGAGCAGATGTTGGTATAATTCTGTAAATAATATCTCCTTTAGGAATTACAGGATATACTACGATAGAACAGAAAATATGATAGTTTTCTCTTAAGTCCATCACCATTTGAGTTGCTTCCGGAACATCGCCTTTCATGTAAATTGGGGTTACAGGCGAATTGGTGTTACCTATATCAAATCCTCTGTCTTTTAATCCTTTTTGTAAACGTGCAACATTTTGCCATAATTTTTCACGCAATTCGGGCATGGTAATTACCATTTCCATACGTTTCAACATCCCTTCAACAATCATTAAAGGCAAGCTTTTAGCAAAAATCTGGCTACGGGTATTGTACCTTAAATATTTCAATACAGCTTTGGGGCCGCTAATAAAAGCACCAATGCTTCCCATACTTTTTACGAAAGTAGAGAAGTATAAATCAATTCCATCTTGGCAACCTTGTGCTTCATCGGCACCGGCACCGGTTGGTCCCATATAGCCAAATCCATGCGCATCATCAATTAAAATGCGGAATTCGTATTGCTTTTTCAATGCAACAATCTCTTTCAAAATACCTTGCTCGCCATCCATGCCAAAAACGCCTTCTGTAATTACTAAAATGCCGCCACCTTGTTTAGCAGCCAATTCAGTAGCTCTTTGAAGTTGTTTCTCACAGTCTGCAATATCATTGTGTTTAAAAGCATATCTATGGCCCATGTGTAAACGAACGCCATCTACTATACAAGCATGCGCTTCGGCATCGTAAACAATAACATCTCTACGATTTACCAATGCATCAATACAACTCATGATACCTTGATAGCCAAAGTTCAACAACATGGTATCTTCACGGTTCACAAATTGGCTAATTACTTTTTCCAATTCTTCATGCTTAGCCGTATTGCCACTCATCATTCTGGCGCCCATAGGGTTACCCATGCCATATTTTGCAGCCGCTTCGGCATCTACTTTACGTACTTCGGGATGATTTACCAAGCCTAAATAATTATTTAAGCTCCATACAATCATTTCTTTACCCCTGAAACTCATTCTAGGGCCTAATTCACCTTCTAATTTCGGAAAAGCGAAATATCCATGCGCTCTATCCATATGCTGACCAATTGGGCCACCATCTTTTACTAATTTTTCAAAAACATCTGCCATTTGCTGAAGTTTATTTGTTGTAGGTTATCGGCTAAGGTGCAGGTGGCAACAGCGTTGTGTCACTCACTTGTACCGCATACCATTTTTGAGCCATGTATTTTATGAAACAGGTATGCAGCTCTAATTGTGTGCAAATTTAAGGCATTCGGCCCAAAAATGATAACATTAAAAGAACTATAACTCCATTTAGGTTACTCTATTACACTCGTTATCTTTGCCAAAATGAAATACCGATGAATAAATTTAAAATATGCCTTTTTTCTGCGCTATTGTTCAGTTGTACAAGTTTTGCACAGTCTAAATCGGGGAGTAAATCTGCCGTATCAAACGCTGCTGATAAACCAAAATTGATTGTTGGTTTAGTGATTGATCAAATGCGATGGGATTTTTTGTACAGGTATAAAGCCTTGTATGGAAAAAACGGGTTTAATCGATTAATTGCAGAAGGGTTCAGTTGCGAAAATACTTTTATTCCTTATGTGCCAACCTATACAGCTCCTGGTCATGCATGTGTTTTTACGGGCAGTGTTCCAGCTTTAAATGGTATCATTAGTAACAATTGGTACAATACAACTACCGGAAAATCGGTGTATTGTACAGATGATAGTACGGTTACAACAGTGGGCAGTACTACCAATGCGGGTAAAATGAGTCCGGCTAATTTATGGCCTACCACCATTACCGATGAATTGCGTTTATCTAGTAATTTCCAAAGCAAAGTGTTTGGTATTGCATTAAAAGACAGAGGATCTATTTTACCGGCCGGCCACAGTGCCAACGCCGCTTATTGGTACGATGATAAAGTAGGGAAGTGGATTACCAGCACTTGGTATATGAATGCTTTACCCAATTGGGTAAATGATTTTAATAATGCCGATCCGGTTGGCAAATACATGCAAACCGATTGGGCGTTATTGTTACCCGAAAATCAATACACCTTAAGTACCGAAGATGATAAACCTTATGAGGGGAAAATAAAAGGCTTAAAAACAGCTACTTTCCCGCATCAATTATCAACGCTGCAAACTGGAAAATACGAAGCTTTTAAAACCACACCTTATGCAGCATCCTATACTTTCGATTTTGCAAAACAATTGATTGATAAAGAACAAATGGGCAAATCTGCATATCCCGATTTTTTAACGGTAAGTATTTCTAGTACCGATTATATTGGCCACACATTTGGACCAAACTCAAGAGAAATGCAAGATGCTTATTTAAGATTGGATGTAGATATTGCCAATTTCTTAAAACATTTAGATGCTTCTGTTGGGAAAGGAAATTACTTGTTGTTTTTAACTGCCGATCATGGCGTAGCACATGTTCCCGGATTTTTGGCCGAACATAAAATTCCTGCCGGTACCGTAAGTGATTTTGATTTAATGGATCAATTGAATAAAGCAGTTGAAAATGAAATGGGCATTAAAAAAGCTGTTTCCTCGGTTCAAAATTATCAGGTTTACCTCAACCGCAATTCAATAAAAGAACAAGGCAAATCAGCCGCAGAAGTTATTAGTATTTGTATCGATGAATTGAAGAAAAAGAAAAATATAGTAACCGCTGTTGAAACAGCCGAATTAGGAAAAGCCAGTTTGCCCGAAGCGCAACGA
>JBMOEQ010000254.1:0-4771 GCA_049314655.1 Ferruginibacter sp.
TTTGCACTATTGATTCTCGGCCTTGTTCGGTAGCAACAGTAACTAAGCCGCAACCACTTCTTAAACAAGCTTTTGCAGCTAAAATGGCTGCACCCATATAAGCACTACTGCCGGCTAAAAGCAATGCATTACCATATTGATATTTATGGGCAGAAGGGTTTCTTTTTGTATAAATTTTTTCAATTAAATCGGCATCAATCAATTGTTGTGGCGCTTGATATGATATTTCAAATTTTGGGTGTAACCCAATATCCAATACATTTACTTCTCCACAATATTGAGCATTTTCGGTCATCATAAAAGCATATTTGGGCACTTGAAAACTCAAAGTATAATTGGCTTTTATAACCGAATGACCAACAGAACTACTATCTGTAAATAAGCCCGAGGGTACATCAATACTTAAAACGGAGGCTTTTGAATGGTTGAGTTTATCAATGATTTGTGCAGCTAAACCTTCAAGTGGACGATTTAAGCCACTCCCAAAAAGCGCATCAATTACTAAACTATCGGAAGGTAATTTACCAAAATCGGCGGCCGATTTTAAAATATGAATTCTGCCATAAAGGGCTTCAAAACGTTCTAAGTTTACTGTAAAATCATCGGTATACATTTTAGCCTCTAATCTAAAGGCTACCACTGCTTTTCCTGCTTCTAACAGTAAACGGGCAATAGCCAATCCATCGCCACCATTATTACCCGGACCACAAAAAACCACATAATTTTCAAAATCGTTTTGCTCTTTTAAAATCCAATGCACACAAGCTTCTGCAGCTCTTTCCATTAAATTTATTGAACTTATGGGCTCGTGCTCTATTGTAAAAGCATCCCAAGCTTTGATTTGGTCGGCTGCAAAAATTTTCATGCTTTAAAGATACTGCTCATTTTTTGAAAAAAACCTCCTCTTTCTATATTAAAAAGCTTGTTCATATATGGGCTTTTTTTGGATGGTCCAAGCTGTATTTCTTTGTGCAACTTCAGTGGCGTCGCACACTTCAACAATATCTCAAGGAGGAGCAATTTTATCCGGCATCAAATGCTAAATATGGAATTGTTTGCGATTCGCTTGCTCTCCAAATGCTAAATATTATTAAAATGTAAACCTAGCCGATACGCCCACAGCACTTGCTTCAAAACCTACTTTAGAAATGATATTTAATTCGGGTTTCCAATCCAATGAAATATTGAGCGGTATTTGATCAAATTTATAATCCAATCCAATAATACCTGCTGCTCCTATATAACTGGTTTTATTCCTAAAAGCTGCATAACCACCACCACCGGCAAACCATTGTAAATTGTTTACTGCATTGATATCAAAATGCTTTTCATACAAGGCACAAATACCCAATCCATTGTTAATACCTACAATGCCTTCCAATGCGGTATTATCACTAATAAAATGTTTAATAGTAAAGCCGGGTGATATAGCAGCCGAATTGGGTCCTAAGCGTATACCCGCTGCTGTTGTGTACGATTGAGCAGTGGCAGCAATGCCCATTACTGCTAGTAAAGCCAATAAGAAAATTGATTTTTGCATATAGTTGATTTATGCAAAATGCTTAACCAAAAAAGATGCCATTAAAATGAAAAGAGATGTTATTACGTTGGTAAAAGCCTTTTTATACTGTTAATGGTTTGCAAAAAAATCGAATCCAAAGCACGCCTAAAAGAATAGAAATAAAGGAGGCCAACATGGTTGCAATTTTGGCAATATCGGTGAAGGCAGCATCGCTAAACGCCAATGTTGCAATGAAGATAGACATGGTAAAACCTATACCGGCTAATAATCCTGCGCCCCAAATATGTTTCCATGAAATGCCTGCAGGTAAAGCCGCCCATTTCATTTTTACACTGATATAAGCTGCCCCAACGATGCCTAAGGGCTTACCAATAACTAATCCGGTTAATACACCCCAACTAAGTCCAGTATTTAGTGCCACCAAAATAGCATTGGGTAATATAATGGATGTATTGGCTAATGCAAAAATAGGTATCACTAAAAAATTAACAGGCTTGTGTAAACGATGTTCTGCAATTTCTAAACGATTAGAAGGAATGAATAAAGCAAATACTACGCCTGCTAAAGTTGCATGTATACCCGATTGTAAAAAGCAATACCAAAGTAAAATGCCCAATACATAATTGAATACTCCGTATTTTTTATTCTGCATTAAAAAAGCCAATACAATTACAATTACTGCGGCAGCCAATAAATATAAAAACTGAATGCTAGCGCTATAAAAAATGGCAATAGTAAGTATGGCACCTAAATCATCTATAATGGCTAATGCGGTAAGAAATATTTTTAGTCCTAATGGAAATCTTTTGCCCAACAAAGAAGCTACACCTAAAGAAAAGGCAATATCAGTTGCCATAGGAATACCCCATCCATTGGCATAATCGGTTCCATGGTTAATGATCCAATAAATAGTGGCAGGTAAAAGCATTCCGCCAATAGCACCTATAATAGGCAATAATGCTTTTTGGATAGATGCCAGTTCACCACTGGTAGATTCTCTTTTAATTTCTAAGCCCACTAAGAAAAAGAAAACAGCCATTAAGCCGTCATTGATCCAATGTAAAACAGTATGCGGTAAATGTAAAAATTCGGGTAAGTGAACATTGTAGTGTATAAATCCGAGATAAGTTTCACTAGCTGCAGAATTGGCTAACCACAATGAGAGGGCAGTACATAAAAGCAAAATGATGCCTACCGTTCTACTATCGTTTATTAATGAAAAAAAAGGAGCAACAAGGTGCTTACGAATGAGTTTTGGTATGCGCTTCATGCCGCAAATATAATCATTCGAGTAGCCATCCGGGAAGGAACTTATTCAAAAATCTAATCAAATTACAAGCAGCTTATTCAAATAACTCTAGCTTGTGTTTGGGCCTGCGGGCATCTTGCCAACTGTATTTTTTTAAGAATTTTTGATCTTCCGGAATCTGTCGAATAGGATAGAGGGTTCCATCAACATCGTTTACAAATTTTACTTTATGTACTTCTTTATTTAAAAAATACACATCAATTACATCACCTTTACTTCTATTCATTCCAATATAGGCGCTGTCGTCATCTTGTGGATAAAAAACACTTTCGGCAGGCGAACCCTTACTGCGCATATAATCTATATTGCCATCCTTAAAATAACCATTAATCGTTCTTCCCGAAATTTGATTAAACATTTGGTCATTGGCCTTATTTACTAAAATGGCATTTTCAAAAACATACACGCGCTCGGCTTTTCTATTTTTAGAAAAAATGAAAATAGTATCACCGGCAATTTGCGAATTATTAGCAAAAACCAAGGGATCATTAAATAACCGAAATACCGAATCTTCGGAAGAATAATATAAACTGTCGCAAACCGATTGTAAAGAATCATTGAATATTCTTACATGATGAAAAGCTTGAAAATACCTGATGGTATCGCTGTTGGCCGATTTAGTGGTACTATTAAGTATGGAAATGGGAGATTTTTTTTGTGTACTGTCGTTGGGCGAAATAACCCTTTGGGTGCTGTCTGCCAAATCTATTACCATGGCTTGTTGTAAGGTATCAATATTGCCTGTTAAGGTGAGATTTCCGATACTGTCTTTCGATTTTAAGCCCGAGAATAAAGTATCGGCAGCAATAAATGTACTGTCGTTTCCATCTCCTTTAAAAATTAAAATGGGTTTTCTTGTTGCTAAAAAAGTATTGTTGTTTTTATTTAAATAAATTTGGTTGCCTAAAATAGTGTAGCCGTTAACGCTATCTTTAACCACTGCATTGCCTTCTAATTGAGCAATACCGCTTACTTCATCGTAAGCACTATTATCGGCAACATAAGTTCGGGTACTGTCTTTTATTACAGAGCGGTTACCAAAAAATGCTTTCCCGTTTTTTAAATCGTAGGTTCCATTATTGGTATAAATATCGCCACCATTTTTACTTTTGATGTAAGTTTCTGCAATAAAATCGGCTATTTCGGTTTGTGTATTGTATCGTAAACTATCGCTTTTAATGGTATACTTTGGGTCTTTTAAATCAACATTTTTTTGAAGTACACATCATGCGTATCTGCATAATAAACACCTTCCATACTGGTAAGTACGGTTTTTCGATTGAGTACTTTACCACCACCTTTATATTTGCCAATATTTTTACTTAAATCGTATTCAAGATCATTGGTTAAAAGTGTTCCGGATTTGTCGGTTAGTTTAATATTTTTCTTTAAATAGGCGATGCGTTCTTTTCCATAGTATTTTAATTCTTGTGCATAGGTATGGATACTGTCGTTTTGATTAATATGTACATTGCCATAAGCTTCTAAAATATTCGTACGACGGTTGATGACGGCGCTATCGCAATAAAAAGTGGTTAACCCTTCTTTTAGAATAACATTTCCGGCAATGGTTTCAATAACCGTTACCGAATCAATCGTTTTTTCTCTTAAACTGTTGCCTTGAACAATTTCAATAACCCGCATGGTATCGGCATTTACCGGTGCAGGAATAGGCACTTGAGCCTTTGTTTCAATATGAAAAAGGGAACAAAATAGTAGGAAAGCGAATAATAAATGCAGCTTGTATTTCAAGTAATTCTTTTTAATAGACTGCAATTTCTGTAATTATTCACAAAGGTTTTGTCAAAGTTTTGAAATTGGAGCAGGATTTGTAAATGTTGAATTTTAAATGTTGGATGTTTAATGGGGGATTCTATATCCTTTAACATCTCAACTCGTTTATAGGGGTTATAAAGTTTATAAGGACGTTGGTTCTTTTT
>JBMOEQ010000255.1:0-4700 GCA_049314655.1 Ferruginibacter sp.
ATGGTAAGTTTGTTTTTTTTACAGCCATGGTAGATAAACTAATAAGACCAATATTTGAAGTATACTTGTATTTCAAAACCATACAACATACATTCAGTTTATGTAATCTTTACAAAAATTGCATCTGATGTTACATTCGGGTTGTATGGATGCAATGTAATGAAATGAGCGAAAATTAGCATAAGCCTTGAATAAAAACATCAAAATACTCATCAATTATTTACTGGGGCCATTGCTCTTTTTGGTGTTGTCGTGGAGTTTATACCAACAAATTATTCAACAAAAAGATTTAGCTGTACGGTGGGCACAAATTAAACAGAGTTGGAATGGATCATTGTTTTGGTTGGTGCTTTTATTAATGTTAGTGAATTGGGGCATCGAATCGCGTAAATGGCAACTATTGGTAAACCATGTACAGCAGTTTAGTTTTGGTAAAGCTGTAAAATCGGTATTATCGGGCTGTAGTGTAACAATGTTAACGCCCAATCGTATTGGAGAGTACGGAGGACGAATTTTATATGTTGAAGAAGGCAATCGTTTAAAAGCCATTTCGCTTACTATTGTTGGAAGTATTAGCCAGTTATTGATTACCATGGTAATGGGGTGTTTGGGTTTGATATATTTAAGGTTTTTTTCACACAATGGGCTAAGTGCTTTAAGTATCTTACCGGAGTTTTGGGATGATGTACTTATTTTTTTAAGTTTCATTTGTACCGGAATATTGTTGCTCTTTTATTTGCGTTTGGGATGGTTAGTGCGCATCATGGAGAAAATAAATGCTTTTCAAAAAGTGGTTACGCACATAAAAGTGTTGGACGAATTTCACAACAAACAGTTAATTCATTTGCTGCTGTTGTCGTTTGTACGGTATTTGGTATTTGTTTTGCAATACATGCTGCTACTCCATATCATGCAAGTAGAAGTGCCGCCGATATTGTGTTTTTGGTTGATGAGCGTGTTTTATTTGGTAATGGCAATGGCGCCAACATTTGGGTTTATTGAATTGCCAGTGCGTATCAGTGCCAGTTGGTTTATTTTCAAATTCACCGGAAATGAACTGGGCGTTGGAACAGCAGCTTTAAGTATATGGTTGATCAATTTGGTGATTCCGGCTATCATAGGTAGCCTATTAATTTTGAGTATTAAAATTTTGAAAATAAAATGAGGTATTTTATTAAAGCAGTTGTCGTTGTGTTTTTATTGTCGGCATTTACAACACAAACCGGCCCTGGGGATGATTTTTGTGGAATTAAAAACACTTCCTTTATACCTGGCGAATCGGTAACCATGAAAGTGTTTTATAATACGCTAGGCATGTATATAGGTGCTGGTGAGGCAACCTTTACTACTTCATTAGAAAGATTTAATGGTAAAGCAGTTTACCATTGTGTTGGCGATGGAAAAACCTATAGTTTCTTTGATAACTTTTTTAAAGTACGCGACCGTTACGAAACTTATATAGATACGGCCACCATGCAACCAATTAAATTTATTCGTAATGTAGATGAAGGTGGGCATAAAATTTACAACAATGTTACCTTCAACCATGCTGCCGGAACTGCCGTGTCTACCAATGGAGTTTTTAAAACACCTAATTGTATTCAAGATGTGATGAGTTCTATTTATTATGCTCGTAACATTAATTTTGATAAGTATCAACCCGGTGATAAAATTCCTTTCGATATGTTTTTAGATGATGAAGTATATCATCTTTACATTCGTTACATGGGTAAAGAATCCGTTAAAACTAGGTATGGGAAATTTAGGGCTATCAAGTTTAAGCCATTATTGATTAAAGGAACCATGTTTGAAGGGGGCGAAAAAATGACTGCTTGGGTGAGTGATGATCCCAACCATTTGTTATTGCGTGTTGAAAGTCCTATTAGTGTTGGTACTGTAAAAATAGACATGTACGGCTATCGCAATTTGCGTTACCCACTTACTTCATTAAAAAGTGTGCGATAATATTACCATTCGCTCAAATTAAAAATTTCATTGCTTCGTACACCCCTTTCCGTTTGTTTTAAATTGCAACATTCGTTTATTGGATCGTGTTGAAAAAACAACACATAATCATTAGCAACCGCTTCTGATAAAAATGCTTTTCTTTCTTGAATAGTAGTTAGCGGAAACATATCGTAAGCCATTACAAAAGGTATGGGTAAATGTGCTTCTGAAGGCATTAAATCGGCCATGAAAACAATTTTCTTGCCTTGGTATTCAATAACAGGCAACATCATAGAATCGGTATGGCCATTGGCAAAGAAGAAAGACATTTCGGGGATAATGGAAGACGCCACAACAGCTAATCCCGAATGGGTTGGGTTAGGTGCCTCGGCAACCATATTCAATTGTCCGCTTTCTTTTATCGGCAAAATATTGTCTTTAAGAAAACTGGCTTTTTCTCTGTCATTAGGTTCGGTGGCCCATTTCCAATGCCGTTCATTGCTCCAAAATTGAGCGTTTTTAAAAGTCGGCACCAATTTATCATCCTCCCTTACGATGCTTCCACCACAATGGTCGAAATGCAAATGCGTAAGTACAACATCAGTAATATCGTTTCTATGAAACCCATGTGCAGCTAAAGAAAGATCAAGGGTATCGTTGCCATGTAGATAATAATGCCCAAAAAACTTGGCATCTTGTTTATCACCCATACCATTATCAATTAAAATGAGTTTATTGCCCGATTCAATCAATAATGATCGTAAGGCCCAACTGCACATATTGTTTTCATCTGCCGGGTTTAATTTGTTCCACATGCTTTTAGGAACTACGCCAAACATGGCGCCGCCATCAAGTTTAAAATGACCGGTATTAATTGAATAGAGTTTCATGTTATGCCAATTCAGTTTTTCGTTGACTAAATAATGCTAATAATAAAAATATCAATCCTGCAAAGAAGAAAACTACTAAAGCAAGAATTGAATTACGCATATTGTTGGTAATACCTTCAATAAATCCAAAACTAAATAAACCAATAACAATGGCAAGCTTTTCTGTTACGTCATAAAAACTGAAAAATGAAGCTGTGTCTTTCGTTGGTGGCATCATTTTAGAATAGGTTGATCTACTTAAAGATTGAATACCACCCATTACCATACCTACTAAAGATGCAATAATATAGAAATGCATTTCAGTTTGAATGAAATAACCATAAATACAAACGCCTATCCAAAGCAATACGGTAAAGATGAGCACTTTTAGGTTGCCGAATATTTCAGATAACCTCGACATGGCATAGGCACCACCAATAGCAACAACTTGAATAATTACTGCAGTTATGATAAGTTTGTCATTGGCCAATTTTAATTCTTTAATGCCAAAATCTATGGCCACTAACATTACGGTTTGTACACCCATACTGTAAAAAAAGAATGCTGTTAGATATCTTTTTAATACCGGTAATTGTATCACTTGATTCCAAACTAATTTTAGTTCTTTAAAACCATTTGAAATATAATTATTGTTTTTAATGGAATGATTTATAAGATTGTTGGGCAAACGATTAAAAGTGATTTGAGCAAATGCCACCCACCAAATACCTACTAATAAAAATGTGATGGTTAATGCAAGACCTTTATCTTCCATGAGCATCACCAATGCAAAACCAACCATTTGCATAATTACACTACCGATATATCCAAATGTATAACCTCTTGCACTCACTCTATCTCTATCCTCTGGAGCGGCAATTTCGGGAAGATAGGAATTGTAAAAAACCTGACTGCCATAGAAACCTATACCGGCAAACATGAAAGAAAACAAGCCGAGTGTAACATTGTCTTTATCGAAGAAGAACATTAAGCTGCAACTAATTGCCCCCAAGTAACAGAAAAAGCGCATAAAGTTTTTCTTATTGCCTCTATAATCTGCAATGGAAGATAAAATTGGAGAAAGTAGCGCAATGAATAAAAAACCGGCAGCTAACACATAGTCTTTAATTTCTGTATTTACATACGTTCTTCCCAGAAACCGTACGCCATTTTCGAAACCGGGTTTATCCGGACCAGTAACTGCAGCATAGTATGCAGGAAAAAAAGTTGTAGTAATAACCAAATTATATACCGAGTTGGCCCAATCGTAAAAAGCCCAGCCATTGATTACTTTCTTTGAAGCAGTTTGCATGAACGAAGTTTAGTAGAAACAAATTAAGAATAATTCCTTAAAGGTGAACGAGATGGATAGGAAATGTTGAATTTTAAATGTTGGATGTTGGATGTTGAATGATGAAACCCTAAACTACTCAACTTATTTTCACGCAAAGCTGCAAAGGGTATCAAGTCGCAAATTTTATTGAATGTTGAAGGTCAAATGTTTGAAGTTGAATGATGAAACCCTAAACGATGAAACCAAAACTATTCAATGTTTATAAAGATTATAGGGATTGTAAAGTTTATAAAGTTGAACCCTCAACTTATTTTCACGCAAAGCTGCAAGGATATCAAGGCGCAAATTATATTGAATGTTGAATTTTTAAATGTTGGATGTTGAATGAATGCAGCCATAGTTGGAAATGTAATCACTCTGCGAAACTCCATTTTCTCCTTTCCTCTGCGGTTAATTTTAATATTGAATTGTATTCAAGTATATCCATCTCGGAGACGAGCTCAGCAACCGTTAAACCATAGTTCAACTACTGTTCATCTATTGTTCAACTGAAACAAGTTTATAGGGATTGTAAAGTTTATAAAGTTGAA
>JBMOEQ010000256.1:0-4654 GCA_049314655.1 Ferruginibacter sp.
TAAACAGCGATACAGCAATTGAAGTAAACATCAGGATTATAAGAGTGTTTACAAAAATGAGAGCGTTTGCCTTAACCCATAAAGAAATATTAATGCAGCTTGCCAAGCTTGAAAAAGAGGTGAGCAGTAATAATAGGAATACCGAAAAAAACAGCAAAGACATCGAAAATATTTTTATAGTGCTGAAAGAATTATTAGAGAAAGAAAGCAAACCAACTCCCCGAAATAAAATAGGCTTTAAACAATACGAATAACATCCTCAAGCCCCTCATACAGAATGGCTAATATCGCTAAAATACAGAAATGGCAACTATGGGCACAAGCTTGTTATCAAAAACCTAAGTACATTTTTATTATTCCCCCAACCAAACCTTAAATCCATTCACCCGGTCTCTACTTACTATGGTTTCAACAGTAGTAGCAGGAGTGAGGTCTACTTTTAATCTACCGCCCAACCAAGTGTGTACTTTTTTAATGCGCTCTATATGCACAATGATATTTCTATTGATTCTAAAAAAATGTGCAGGATCTAAAATTTCTTCCAATTGCATCAAATTATAATCAATCATAAATTTGTTGCCATTGAAATCTACAGCAAAACAAAGTTTTCCATCCGCAAAATAATAGGCCGTTTCTTTGGTTTTTAAAAAGTGCATTTGTTGTCCGGTTTTTATCAGCAAACGCTCTTTATATTTTTTCCCTTGCAACACTTCCATTAATTGAATCAATTGCACCGATTGTGCAGATGCGTTTTGCGGATGCAAGGTTTCAAATTTTTCAATGGCTTGTTGAAGCTCTGTTTCGTCTATTGGTTTCAGTAAATAATCAATGCTGTTTACCTTA
Source organism: Ferruginibacter sp. (assembly GCA_049314655.1). GTDB lineage: Bacteria > Bacteroidota > Bacteroidia > Chitinophagales > Chitinophagaceae > Ferruginibacter. The sequence continues at coordinate 844 of JBMOEQ010000256.1, forward strand.
AATGCTTTTAAAGTATATTGGTCGTATGCGGTGGTAAATATAACCGGACAATGCACCGTTACTTGGTCAAAAATTTCAAAACTTAATCCATCGGCCAAATGGATATCCATAAATATTAAATCGCATTCATTGGTTTGTTGAAGGTATTGTACAGTAGTTTCTATACTGTCTAACTTCTGTATAATTTCTATCTCTTTTCCTAAGCCTAATAATAGTTTTTCTAACCTTTTGGCTGCAGGTATTTCGTCTTCTATGAGTAGTACTTTCATAAACTATTGTTCTAAAATAGGAATAGAAACGGTAAACCGGTGTTCATCTTGATGCACATGTACAGGTAAGTTTGTTAACAGCATATACCTTTTTTTAATATTGTTTAACCCTAATCCGGTTGAGGATTCTTGCACCCCTTTTAATTGTAAATTGTTGGTAACATGCAAATCGTTTGCTTTCACGTAAATGTCAATTTGTAAAGGTTTGTGCGCAGAAACAATATTGTGCTTGATGGCATTTTCTAATAATAATTGTAATGCAAGGGGTACAATTTTTTTATCCAAATAGGCTTCAGGTATATTGATGTTGATTTGAATGTTTTCTTCAAACCTTGTTTTCAATAAAAATGTATAAGCTTTTATTACTTCAAGCTCATCTTTAATTAATATTGTTTTTTCGTCTTTACTTTCTAAAATATGGCGATATACTTTCGATAATTGTTGTACAAACCGTACTGCATGATCGGGCGTTTCGTGAATCAATGCCGTAAGCGTATTTAAATTATTGAAAAGAAAATGTGGGTTTACTTGAGTTTTAAGCGCATCTAATTGTGCATGCAAACTTTCTCTTTTAAAGGACTCAGCTTCTTCTACCGATTTCTTCAATTGTTGCATAAAAAAAATACTTTCATAAATAGCAACGATGGTCAGCGTACAAAAAAAGGAAGTAGCATTGGAATTAATGAAAATGTCTACATAATCATTATAAGTTCGTTGTGGTTGAATAAGATTACAAAAATCATCCAATGCCCAGCCCAATAGATTTGTAACCAATAAAGTGAAAATCACCATATAGATGGTTTGCACTATAATACGCTTTTTGGTATCTGCAAAATGGGGATAGTGTTTCCTAACCAATATCATTATAAACCTATTGCCTAGCCAAATTGTTGAAGTAATAATTAAAGTTGATACAAAAATCTGCCAGGTGTAATAAGGTATTCTTCCAATTCGTCTTCCAAAAAATACAATGGGAATTAAAAAAGCCAATATAGGGATAAATACAATAGTTACCCATCGATCATTAAACCCTATATTGGTATTGATGCGTTGCATTTATTAAAGCTACAAAAAATTAAAAAGTAATTTGATAGTTAATATTGGGGAAGAAGCCCATTTGATTAATTTGACTCATTACGCCGGTTTTTGGATTCAATGTTCTTAAATACATATTTTCTTTATTCGTTAAATTTTGCAAATCAATAAACCATTTTTGCGTTACTTTTTTAAGATTACGTACATAAGAAAACTTCAAATCAAATCTAAAGTAATTGTCGTTTTGTTGGGCATAGGCTTTATCCTCTTGATAAATAACAAAGCCTGCTGCTTGCGATGCCGGTATATCAAATACGGTATAACGTTGCCCACCGGTGTAAGTTATTTTTCCATCAATGCCAAAGGTTGTTTTTTTATTTATCCTAAATTCTTTACCCGCTAATGCATTGGTTACAAAGTTACTATTGAAGGCAGTATTGCGCCATACTTTATCGCTTCCTTGATACTTCGATTCAAAAATTGATGTGGTAAATAAGAAGTAAAAGCCTTTATTTAAGAAATGTTCCAACGTTAACTCAACTCCATAATTATAGCCTTTACCATTATTTACCAAATTCATTTTATCCGGGAAACCAAAATCTGCTCCGGTATTTAACATGCTAAAACTGCTGGCATTTTTTTCAACTGCTGCATTAAAAATATATTGTCCGTACACTTCAGCTTTTAATCTTAATTGTCTGGAGAAATTAATATCGTATCCCAACACGCCATGCCAACTTTTTACAAAATCTAATTTTTTATTGGTTAACTCAATATTGTTGGCACTGTTTCTACTTTGATAAAAATATACTTCCAATGGTTGCAATTGACTATGCAAACCTGCTCCAAATGAAAACGATTGATTGGGCTTAAATTGATATTTGATGTTCCATCTTGGCTCAATAGAGTAAGCCTCATTCAATTGAAAATATTGTGTATATACACCAAGGTTACTGGTAAGTTTATCGCTAAAACGGTGACTTAAATTAGTAAACCCTCTAATAAGCATTGCATTGTCATTATTATCGCTTAATGTAGATAAAGTAGAATCGCCATTCTTAATATAATCTTTCTTCAACTTCAACACATTTACATCGGCTGTAATACCTGTAGTAAGTTGATTGCGTACACTCATTTTTTTATTGAAGGTATACCCCAAAGTATATTTTAATTGTTGATGTTTTTGATCAAATGCTTTTCGGGGATCTTTGCCGGTTTCTATAATAGCTTCATTGTATTTACTATCCAATACCGATAAAGCTACAATGGCTTTACCCGATGTATTGGCATTAAAAAAATATTGATTAGAAGCACCCACTACTGCGGTTATAGATTTAGATGTTCTATCTCTTTCGCTACCATCTGCCGATGAATACAAATTGTCTTCACCCTGAGCTTCGGGTAAAAAACGAATATGACTTTCTCCAATCAAACCAAACACACTAAATGTGCCCGATTTTTTTGTGGGAAGATGCAGTTTAAAACTTCCATCTTGATAATAGGGCGTTGCAGAGCCGGTTCCAAAATTTAATCCAATTTTTTGTAAAGCGGCTAACATCGAATATCTATAGTTTACCAAATACGATGCTTTAGATTTTTTATTCAATGGACCTTCGGCACCAAATTCAAATCCATTAAATCCCATTTGTCCTAAAAATTCATGCTTTTCATTATTGCCATTACGCATTCTAATATCAAACACACCGGCTATTGCATTGCCATAAGATGCAGGAAATGCACTGGTTAAAAAATCCGAATTCTTCAGCAAATTAATATTCAACATACTCACCGGGCCTCCAGTTGCACCCAACGTGCTAAAGTGATTTGGATTGGGAATATCAATACCATCCATTCTCCAAAGCACACCGGCAGGCGAATTGCCTCTAATAACAATATCATTTCTACCATCATTAGAACCACTTACACCTGCAAAATTTTGCGCCATCCTGCTGGGGTCGTTCCTGGTGCCCGAAAACCTGAAAGCTTCATCGGTACTCAATTGCCTTGCGCTAATGAGTGCCGTTTCATTTATCGCTTTGTTTTTCGATTTGCCCGCTCTTAAAACAACCTCATCTAATTTCTTTACTTTTTCTTTCAACTTAATTTCTAATACCACTTCTTTCGATGAAGTAATTTCGATATTGTATAATACTAAATCTTCATACCCTGCCGAGCTAATTCTAAATTGTTGCCTGCCTACCGGAATTTTATCTAATTTAAACCAGCCTTTTTCATTGGCAATGGCATGCACATTCTTATCTAAATTTTCGGTTACAATACTGGCCTGTGCAATAAAATGACCCGATTGCTCATCTACAATTTCGCCTTTTACAATTTGTGTTAATCCGGCATTTTGAGCATTGCTGCTGCCCAATATCCAAAATGTACTTAATAACAGTAATATCTTTTTCATGGTGTTGTTGCTGTTGTTGTATTGATTTTAAGTTTTACAACACAATGCTACAGCCAATTTTAGCTTCGTAAAAGCAAAAAGGAGTGAATGCCCT
>JBMOEQ010000257.1:0-4613 GCA_049314655.1 Ferruginibacter sp.
TAAAGCAGCGCTACCTAGTTTTGAAAAATTATAAGTTGCTCCTGAAATATTACCGCCAACAGATAATGTATTAGGAATGGTAGCAGTTATATCGCCACCTAGAGTTACTGCGCCCGATCCAAAATTGATGGTGTTAGTACCAGTAAAAGTAAAATCATTGTTCCATGCCATTGGATAATTTAAAGTAGTAATGGCAGCTCCACTTGTATTATCAAATGTAACAGCATTGCCTGCACCACCAATACTAAACGTACCGGCAATAGTTCCCAAAGCTTGTGCATTATTCATATTTAATGTACCTCTATTAAGGATTACACCACCGGCAAAAGTATTAGCGCCACTTAAAGTCCAAGTTCCATCTCCAACTTTTTGAATAGATCCTCCACCTGTTGATGAAGAAATTATACCACTAATTAAGTTATTAGAAGTTGAAGGTCCTTGAATAGTAAGTGCTCTACTTTTTAAATCTACAGTATTGCTTAAGGTTAAAGCATCCGCAGCACTTAATATTCTAGTATCGGCTGACAAAGCAATAGCCCCACCCCAAGTATTATTGCCACTTAAATTTATTAAAGCACCTCCAGCACTAATGCCTTCACCGGATAAATCTAATGCTTCTGCTCCAATGCTAATGCCTCCTTGCAATTCAAGTGCAGCACCAGTAGAAACCACTACACCACCAGCTACAGTTCCTAAACCTGTGGCATTTTGTACATTTAGTTTACCAACAGAAACTGTTGTAGCACCTGTGTATGAATTTGCTCCGGAAACCACCATAGTGCCTAACCCATTTTTGGTTAAAGTAAAAACTCCACTGATGATTCCATTAACTGATAAATCGGTGGCTGCTGTTCCGTCGTCTGCTACACTAAAAATTCTATTTGCACCTAACGCAACCGGGCAACCGATACTAGCACCATTATTACCTGTACCTGAAACAACATTACTTACCGTAACAGTTCCGCCTAAAGTTAATAAACCAGAACCTGTAATGGCTGATGCAGCAGAAGCCCCACCATCCATTGTAACACTTGTTGGTGTAGATAAAGTAAATGTAGATAAAGCCAAAGTACTTCCTGCATATACTTTTAATGCACCAGTCATTGAAGTATTTGCCGCTAAAGTTTTATCACCAGTTCCGCCGGAAGTTAAACGGGAGTATGTTCGAGTATTGATGGTTTGATTACCTAGTCCTGCATATTCTACTTCTAAGCTAGTAAGGGTGTAGGTGCTCATTTTATATTGTGTATTGAAATCTGCTGTAGCAGCAATTCTTGTAACTTTTACTACTCCAGTTCCGGTTAAAGTGCCTGCTGCAGTAGCATTAATTAGTGCAGTAGCATTAGGATTTAAAATACCATTTACCGTTAGTATGGCTGAAGCATTTACAGCTAAAGTTGAACTAGCTACTGGTTCTAAAATTGAACCACTGTTGATGGTATAATTTACAATGTTTGATACTGTTCCGCCTGAAGTAAATGTTTGTGAACCTGTTTTTGTAAATACCAATGCGCTTCCGGTTGTTGAGCCCGATTCTGTTATCGTTCCTGCAGTGTGTGAAAAATCACCTACAATGTTTACTAATACCGCATTTCCAGCTGTAGTAGAACTACTTAAATCAAAAGTACCACCAGATACATTAAAATTACCATTTACTGTTATTGTTCTTGCAGCTGTTAGGGATCCTATAAAAGTTCCACCAGATTGCACATAATTTCCGGCAATTGTTAAATTTCCAACCCCTGTTCCTCCAACTGCGATAGAACCAGTACCTGTGCTTATTACATTGAAATTACCGTTTACAGTATTTAAAGTTCCTGCAAAAGATAACTCATCACTTTGACTTGGTGAATTCCAATTAATATTTCCATAAGCTTGAGTTATGTTTGTTGGTGCTAAAACATCAGTCGTCCATCCTGTAACATTAAAATTTGAGTTTGCATCCCAAGTAGCCAATGGTATTATACCTCCATTTAAGAAATGTACATAAGTACCACCATCAGCAAAAATTAAATTGGAAGCAGTAGAGGTAATTGTACCGGTAGTGCCAGTACTTGCTCCACTATTGGTTAAAGATCCAGAAACGGTTGTTGTACTGTTGGTAGCATTGTAAGATGTTCCTTCACCAACATTTGTTACGGTAAGCGCACCACTAATTTGAGCAAAATTGCCTGTGCCGGTAAATAACATGTCCATACTTCTTGTTCCAGAACCTGTACTACCTTGTAAGGTTAAACTACTACCAGATTGAATATTTAAAGCTGTACCAACATTTGAAAGTGTAAGGGTTCTGCCTCCACCCGATGAGGTTAATGAAACTGTTCTGGAATTAGAAATGGTTAAACTACTTGCAACTGCATTAGCACTAACAGTAATTGCTACTGCTAAATCAATAACCACCGCATCACTAGCGGTAGGCACTCCAGATGGCGTCCAGTTGGCATTGGTATTCCAATCGTTACTTGAACTACCATCCCAAACTTTTGCAGTTACACTTGTACCGGTTAAAGCAACACTAGGAAAAGAAGATACCCCACCACCACTAAAAGTGATATTACCAGTTTTAGCTCCGGTCGATGTAGGAGAAAATCTTACATAAACTGGTGTAGCCACTAAAGTTGCGGATGTATAAGCAATTGTTGTTGAGCTTCCCCAAGTTGAATTATCATTTGATACCTGAAAATGGGTAGGTGCAGTAACTGTTATATTTCCTGGAGCACCGGTTAAATTAGCTCCAAAAAGATTAAAAGAATTAGATGCAGAGTTTGTATTATTTGCTTGGTTGCCAAAAGCTAAACTTGTTGAACTTACATTTAAAAAAGGCGTTGTAGCAACAGTAACATCTACATTATCAAAAAAAGCAGGTTGGTTTCCACCATTTGCTCCTTGCCAATATCCACCCATTAATGTAAGTGCTGTTGAAGTGTATGTAGTATTTACAACAGTACCTTGAGAAACTAAACTACCAGATAATGGATCTACAAAAGCAGAAGCCCCATCATTTCTTAAAAATAATTCCCATTGATCATTCAATGGATTGAATGTAACTTTTAAACTTAAGTATTGAGTTCCAAAATCAGTTAATCCACTGGTATTTGAAGTAATTAAATCAGTTTGAGTACCTTGTAAACCGGTTGCATATCTTACCAATCGAATCGCATCTGTACCACCAGTTTGTCCTAGTACAACCGCATAACCATTCCCGGCTGTAGCTGTAGTAGTTGATTGTCCGGCTAAAACAAAAGCTACTGCATAACTACCGGAAGCGAACCCACTAGGATCTGTTCTAATTTGACGCATATTGAACGTCCAAGTAACAATACCCGTATTATTATCTAAGGTTGTATTATACGGACTACTAAATGAAGAAGCAGCTGTACTAGCTAATATCCATCCGTTTGCATTAGCTGTTCCACTAGCATCGTTTGTTAATTCTAATTGCGCCGGACTGGTATTTCTTCTGGCACCATAATCGGCACCTGAGCGAAGAACTGTCCAACCACTAGTAGAAATTGCTCCGGATGTAGTATAAGTTGCACTTTGTACTGTACTAAAATCATCTGAAAATACGGTTGTTTGTGCGGTGCTTTTTACAGAATGGAAGCCAATAAAAACTAACATCAGTATTACGATTCGAATCTGTAGTGTAAAAATAATTTTCATAATATTTGATAAGGTTTATACTTTTTTCTTTGGTTCACGTAGGCTATCAGACATAACATACCATTATCATTAAAAGTTTGAAAGCAAAAAATACTTTCACGCCTTAGGATTTAATGGTTGGAAATAATTATAACTTATGGAAGCTGGAATCAGAGGCTTTCATAGATATATGGGAGGATAAACGAATTCTTATTAGAATTATTACTACAAATGTATAAATTTTTAATTTGTATCAAAATAAATTGGGTACTTATTTTCACTTCAAACATCGAATCGTTTGTAAACAACTGTGTACAAATGAATAAAATTTTTAACGATTCTCCTTTATTTGTAAAAAAATGAATCAAATACTATAATTCAACAATAAAGTAATGTATACAACTAAAACTGCCATCCGAATTATGGATGGCAGTTTCTTCTTAAAGGAAAGATGATTGTTTTCTATTTTATCAACAATGAGGTTACTTGTTGCGTTTTATCTTGTGCAATTAACGTTAATTGATACATGCCTTTTGCAAGCGTACTTGAAGTTTGAAGCGTTTCAGTAGCACTTCCACCATCATGTTGAATGGCTTTAGTTAAAATACGTTGTCCAACTGCATTGGTAATTACAACCGTATATAAACCTTTTGATAAATTATTCAGTTGTAAACCTACTACCCCATCTGTTACAGGATTTGGATAAATGGCAATGCCAGATTTAATCAATCCTTTGGTAACTTTTACTACTTTGCTGTATTGGATGGCACCAGTAGTTCCTATGCTTTTAATTCTATAAAAATTATCGCCTTGAACAGCTTGCACATCTAACCAATTATAATTAGCTGCACTTCCATTAACACCAGATGCTGTTGTTGTATTAACTTTAGTGAAGTTGCGTCCGTCAATAGATTTCTCTACTTCATAAGATGCGATGTTTACTTGATTATCTACCTTCCACTCTACTTGGA
>JBMOEQ010000258.1:0-4606 GCA_049314655.1 Ferruginibacter sp.
ATCGTATTTGATGATTACTTTATCAAAAAACTTTTTAGCAAAAGTTGGATTGATACTATAATCGGAGTATACACTTAAAAAATTTCCGGATGCTCCAATACCAAATTGATTGAAATCGAACTTGAGTAATTGATTTTTCACCCGCCATACATCATCACCTGCAGAAGCATGAAATTGAATAAGATGAAGGGTATCGATGATTTCGAGTTGTGCTTTTTTGGTAAGAAAAAGATCTGTACTGTGTATGCGCCAATCGCCATCCGTAATATTAATAATGCCCGAAAATAATGGTTCGTAATTTCTTCGAGGTGTTACTTTAATGCTGTTGATTTCCTTGCCGTTTTCCCAAAAGCTTCCTAAGTATTTAAACTTATAAAAACTGATGGCGCCATCTGCAATAGGCGATATAAAACCCCTTGGATTTAATCGTTCGGTAAAAATAATCACGTTGCTTTTGTACAAACTGATAAACGTGGGAAATGTAAATCCAAATCCACCACTGCCACTTACCCTACTGCTTTTCACTTCCATCTTAAATTTATCGGGCTGTTGTACTGCAATTCCGGCAACCGATTCCGAAAGATAAACGATGCCCTTTCCTGTAGAATCGAGGCCCATATCTTTTCGATCTTCATCGGGTACTTTTTGTCCGAATATTTTTTTAGGTAATGTCTTCAAACGAATCATATCCTTGGTGTACAAATCGCAAGTAAAACCATTCACTTGATTATTGTAATAAGGCCTTTTTTTAATGGCTTCGCGAATGATGGCATAGGCAGGATCTTCGGAACCCGATTTTACTTCAACCTCTTTAAGCGTAAGTTTTTGTGGCTGTAAGATGAAATCTACTTGTTCATCTACATTGGTAACTTGTACAATTTTTTCTTGAGCGGTAAAACCAATATGCTGACAAATTACGGTATATGTTCCGGGCTTTAAACTAATGGCATAACGGGCTTTATTATTGGCACTGGCACCTTTAGAACTTCCTTTTACAGTAATAGAAGCAAAAGTGAGTAAATCGCCTTTATCATCATAAATAGTTCCAATAATTCTTTGAGCCGATAATTGAAGGGTACAACAAGTTAAAAGCAGCAGTATAATTTTTTGCATAGTATGAATTATGCAACGAAAATAACTGCCATTATGTTATTGAAAAACTAAATGTTTACAAATCCATAAAAATCAGCTTTTGCGTAAGTACGTTCCGGTTAATGCAGCAAAGCCGGCAACCAATGCGCCAATCAATGCTGTTACCGCTATTAGTGCCAAAGGCTGGTCAACTTTTAAAATCAATACAGCAACTTTATGGGCTAATATATCGCCATTGGATTTGCTGATATAGAATGCCAATCCGCCCCATAATAAAAACAAAGCAATGAAACCAGACAAAAATGCTTTGATGGGTTTTTGAGGAATGAGCGCAGCCACAAGCAATGCTACAATGGCTATCGACCACCAAGGCAAATACAAACAGGCAGCCAAACTTAATAAAGCAATGAGTATAATGGAAACAAAGAATTTCATGATATGATATTTAACAAATGAAGTATTGGTTTGAAAAAATTATGCTTTATGGAAACTCAATTTCCATTTCACTCTTTTATCTGTGGTTTCGGATTTTTTCATCATCCAAAGGGTATAGTATTTTCCTGCAGCCCATTGGTCGATAAAACTATCGTAGAATTTACTTCCGGGGTTGCCGCTTTGTCCGCCCGGATAAACACCATAGGCTTTTGTTTCTGCCGTTAAACTTATTACCATTCTCCAACTTGGACCATGATTGTCGCGTGCTGCGTTGATACAATGTTCACCACCACCTATTGGTAAATTCAATCTACTTAAAGGATCTAATTTAGCTAAATGATTTACGCCGGTTGCTTTATATTTTTCCCAAGATAATTTGCCTTCTTTTTCAATTTGTTCTAATTTTTTTACGGCATCTTTAAAAGCCGCAAGCGTAATATCGGCTAGGGTTTCGGTTGCAGGCGTTTCAATATTGTCTAGGAATTTATAGGCCGAATCTCTCAATATGCCTTCCAACAAACTGCTTTCAAATGGAAATTGTGTTAATGGCGGTGCTTTTTTAAATTCATCGGCATACACCAATTCATGAAAAGCATTCCAAGTAACATCAAATACAGTTGCACCTGAAGAGCCGATATTGTTATTGTAATCCCAGTTCTTCAATAGGTCGAAATATTTCTTTTCAGTAGCCGATAATGCAGCTTCTGCAATATTTTTCTTGAAAAGCGGATTGGCCATTTCAGCAAACACATCGTAATTATTAGTTTGTAATGCCATCATATCTTCGGGCGTAATGCCAGTCATGGAATTAAGCAAACGATTGATGATGAATCCACGATATTGTGGGTAGGCCCTTCCTATATAATAAGCATAAGTAGTGTCGGTTGGTTTTTGATTGGCACTACTGATATAACCACGTTCGGGATTATATTGATAGGGCGTTTCATCCATAGGTATCATGCCTTGCCACATGAAACTGCTATCGGTTCCGGGCATAATGAAATCGCCTTGTCCTTTCCATTTTGCAGGCCATTCGCCTTGTGTTCTAATAGCGATATCACCTGATTTGGTTGCAAATGCACAGTTTTGTCCGGGTGTATGTAAATGCGTTACCGCAGCTTGATAATCGGCATAATTTTTTGCCCGATCTAAAAGCGTAAAAATTTTCAATTCATTGCTGGCGTCGTGTGCCTTCCAACGAACGGCATAATATTTTTTTCCGGAAGCACGATTGCCGGTAAAACTTTTATCGTACATCACCGGTCCAAATACCGTGTAAGCCACAGAATCTATATAATCCAATGAATCTTTTATTTTAATGGTTTCAACTCTAAACTCAGTTTTTTTCCAAGCATTATCAAACCAATATTCTTTTCTACTATCGTCTTTAAATTTAATTTCATAATAATCTCTAACATCCCTGCCGCCATTTGTAAATCCAAATGCACAACTATCGTTAAACCCTATGATTACACCCGGCGCTCCTGGAAAGCTCACACCATAAGCATTATAAGTTGGAGTAGATAGTTGCATTTCGTACCATAATGAAGGCAAGTTTAATCCCAAATGTGGATCGTTACAAAGAATAGGTGCACCGGTGGCAGTTTTTGAACCGCTTACTGCCCAGTTGTTACTGCCGTTTCCACGATCGGGTTTGGTAACTTCAACATGAGCAGTAGATTTATCATTAAAATAAAGCGAATCGGCAGTTACCGGTGCTTTGGTTGCAATAGCTGGCGTATTGTACACTGTTCCTTTTGGTATGATAGGATCTAATGAATCTTGTGTTGCAGGATATAACAAATTAAAATCTTCAGGAGAGAAATAACTTTTAGCATTCGTCATTTCAATATCATCTTCATTGGCTGATAAATTATGTGCCATATATTTTAAAAACAAAGCCGATTTTAAATTGCTCCATTTTTCGGGACGATAACCAATCAATTTATATTCGATAGGCAATTCGCTGTCTTTTAAATTGCTGATATAACTATTTACGCCTGCAGTATAGGCATCGCAAGCGGCTTTAGTATCTGGATCTTTTTCCATTTCACGTAAAGCATTTTCAGCAGCGAATACCATTCCTAATCTTCTAAATTCTCTATCATGGGTTAATGCTTTGGCGCCGATGATTTCACTGGCTCTGCCGGCTGCTGCATGGGTTTGTAATTCCATCTGCCAAAGGCGAAATTTTGCATGTAAAAAACCTTGAATAAAATAAACATCCGTTTCATTTTCGGCAAACACATGAGGTATCAATCGTTCATCGAAATACACTTCGGCATTGCCTTTTAAATCTTTAAACGATAAACTACCCGAAAAATCGGCATCGGTTTTTTCTGCATTCTGCCAAATACCGTGTTGCGGACTTAACAGATTTCCTAAAGGTGCAGGTAAAACTAAACGGGTGGCAAATAAAACTACTAATCCGGTAGTTACGGCAGCTGAAATAGCAAATGGCAAGATTCTCATAAAAATAATTGTGCCTGTAAATTAAGCAAAAGCAACCTGCTTAAACCAAAAGGGAATAATTATTTTTGCAGCATGAACGATCATTCTATCTCTATTAAAAATATTTTGGGTTTGCAATTGCCTACCGATCCGCGTTGGGTAAACCTAGCCGAATTGCAATTGGAAGAAATTTTAACCGATCATGCGTACTGCGAACAAAAGGCTGCAACCACTTGCATAACGTTAATTCAAAGGTATTCGGACAAAGTAGAATTGGTGGAAGCATTGAGTCCGATTGTTACAGAAGAATGGGGCCATTTTAGAGCTGTATTGGCCGAATTAAAGAAAAGAAACCTCAAGTTGGGCAAGCAACGGAAAGATGTATATGTAAATAAATTAATAGAATTTCAACGCAAAGGCGGGCATCCCGAAGACCGATTATTAGATCATTTACTTACGATGGCTTTAATTGAAGCCCGAAGTTGCGAACGATTTAAAAGATTAAGTGAAGGATTAGATGATAAATACATGCGCAATTTTTATCGCCGTTTTATGGAAAGTGAAGCAGGGCATTATACTTTATTTATTGAATTGGCCGATACGTACATGCCCAAGAAAACGGTTCGTG
>JBMOEQ010000259.1:0-4597 GCA_049314655.1 Ferruginibacter sp.
CCAAAAAGCTGACCAGTTCAGATGGATGAACTTTTATAAACTCATTTGCAGCTTGATCATCTTTGCAGCTTTGCGTGAAAAAAAGAATAGGGTTTAGTTTGGAGCCTATAAAACTTACCAACCTTATAAACTCATTTGCGGCTTTAGCATTTTACATGCTTAAATCTTTGCGGCTTTGCGTGAAAAAAAGAATAGGGTTTAGTTTGAAGCCCATATAAACTTGCCAACTTTATAAACTTTTTATCGGCTGTGCCATCCAACATTTAACATTCTATAACTACTCAGCCTTTCAAAAACCACTTATGTTTATTGGCAGTTTGAACAGCTTCTACTTTGCTGTTGATATGCAATTTGCCATAAATATTTTCTATGTGTTTGCGCACTGTACCATGACTAATAAATAATGCATCAGCAATTTGTTGATAGCTCAACCCTTCAACTAATAATTGTAATAGCGATGTTTCTCTTTCGCTCAATTTAAAATCTATTGGTTGGGGCGTTGTGGGGTCACTTATTTTTTCACGTAATAACTGAAGTGCTTTGGCTGCTATATGCGGGCTCATTGGTCCGCCACCCAGCATCACGTCTTCAATAGCATTTACAATACGGTGTGTTTTACTGTCTTTCAATAAATAGCCGGCAGCACCCGATTTAATGGCTTCAAATACTTTTTCATCGTTATCAAATACAGTTAAAATCAATACTTTAATATCTGTTTCTTTAGATACTATTGCGGTAGCTTCAATACCATTCATTATTGGCATTTCAATATCCATTAAAATAACTTGTGGAAGTTTAGGTGCTTCGGTTAATTTATTTAATAAATCTTTTCCGTTTGATGCGGTAAATAAAACATTAACATTTTCAGCAGCAGAAAGATTTTCTTTAAGTTGCTCCAGCAAATTTGCATTATCATCTACAATAACAATTTCTATAGGTGCTTGCATTAGTTTTAGTATAATTGAGTGGAAAATTCAACGGTACATCCGTTATCGTTTTTAAATGCTATTTTACCATTGATATCAATAATTCGTTGTTGCATATTATTTAGTCCGTTGCCATTAAAATTATTTTCAACCACAAAGCCTTTTCCATTATCTTTTATTTGTATAGTTAAATGATTGTCTTTTACCTCAAAACAATAATGGGCATTGGTTGCATTGGCATGTTTGATTATATTCTGGGTAGCTTCTTGTATAATTCTAAATAATTGCAAGCTTTGATTAGCAGACAGATTTTTTTCAGAACTACCTATTACTTCAACTTGCCATTCAATATGGTATGATGCCAATACCCGTTGTAAAAAACTACGCACACGCATTTCAAATTCATGAATGGTATGGCTATTTTCTTGAACCGCCCAAATGGTTTCGCGTAAAACATTTACTGTATCTCTCGATTGAATAGAAAGTTGTTTTACTTTTTCTAATGCTTCAGCTGTTTGATGGTTCATGAGCTTACTTTCAATATTATCAGTTTGCGCAATCATGGTTACCAAACTTGTACCTAAATGATCGTGTAAATCTTTCGAAATGCGCTCTCTTTCTTTATTGAGTTGTGTTTCAATTAATTGTTTTTGTTGAAGTTTCTTTTCTTTCCTTTTAGATAGATAAAAGACAATACCTGAAAAAAGAATTGCACCACTAAAAATAGATAAAGCAATAAACCAACCTTTCTCCCAATAAGGAATATCAATTGTAAATTTCGCCAATACAATAGTTTCGCTTTCAAGGCCATCCGAATTAACTGTTTTACTGATTAGAGTATAATCTCCACTTCGTAAATTGGAATACCGAATGGTTAAGGAATCTCTAAGCACAGAAAAATTTTCATCTTGTCCTGTAAGTTTATAATATACTGTAGCCTTGGTAAATGGATTTACTAAAAATGGTTTAAAGGTAAAATCAATGTATTTGTATTGAATGGGCAATGTAAAATTTGTCCTATTGTTGATGATATTGTTGGGCGAATTAATTTTTTCTAAAGAAGTAGTTATTACTGCATCTTGCTTTACTAAGGAATTAAGTTGTGTTAGAAATATTCTTTTTAACGAACCTGTTACCAACGTATTGGTAGCCGCATGATATACATAAGCATGAACATTATCTGTATTGCCTTCGATGATGGATGCCGAACTTAAAGCGGTAAATGTAGTGCCATCAAACTCGTGTAAGTATTTATCGGATACCAACCAAAGTTTACCCTTATTATCGTGAAAAGAAAATACGCACCTGCTGCCTTTTATACCATTGGTATGGTCGTAGCTTTTTACCAATTTATTTGCCATAAAAACGGCTAGGCCTTTAGCTGTGCTTATCCAAAAACTATCTTTGTATTCATGCACATCAAATACTGCATTAGAGGGTAATCCATCTTTTATAGTAAGTGCTTGTTGCGTTTGATTGTTGTAAACAAACCTTAGTCCATCTTCATAATTATAAGTAACATAGCCATTACTGATAGATTGTAAGCCTTCGTTGATTGCTGGGGTAGACTTATCTACATAGCCCTTTCCCAATAAATTAGCGTATGTAATAATATGGACTCCATATGTTCCGGCAATATATTTACTTCCGCTTTTTAATACACCCGAAATGCCGGCTCCATTTTTAATAGTATGTTTAGTAATTAATATATTGTTTCGAATGGTATAAATGGAAAATCCTGCTAAAGATGTAATGATAATTTCGTTATCAAAAACCTGAATGCTTTGTACGTTTTTATCATTAATGGGATATACACTTACGGTTTCGGGATGGGTGATATCAAAAGTGAGCAGTTTATCGTCTAGTAAAGCATAGATGGTTTGTTTGTATTGCGCCAATCCTTTAATGGGCTTATTGTCGGTATCAATTCGAGCGTTGCCTTTATGCAGCATATAAAATAAACCACCGCCTAAAGTAGATATCATATAATGGCCATTTTTTAGCAAATGCACATCGGTAACCATTAAATTGGCAAGTCCATCTTTTTCTGTAAAATGTGTGATCGTGCCGTTTTCTTTTACTTCATAAAGTCCATCTTTTTCATTCCATACCATAACGCCATCGGAAGTACGAAGGGCATTTAAATACTCGTTTTTGTAATCAAATAGGATAATTTTTTTACGTGCCTTTCCGGGTAGAAAAAAATATATACTCGAATTATTTTTATAAATATGGGCGTCTACTTTTTCATATAATTTTTTTTCCTCTACTGTTTCATTGAATGATGCAATTGACCATTCTTTGGGTAATTCGAAATCTACCTTGTTTTCAGCTAATACATTTTTTAAAGGCAACGCCAATAATTGCTTGTTAGCAAAATCAATGAAAATGGCTTTTCCGTAAAATTTAAGGTGATGATCTTCAAAGATGGTTGTTGTTTTTAAATGTACAGGCTCAACCTTTGTACCCCAGTTAATTCCTTTTGGATGATTAAATCTATCGTTATAGAAAAACAATTCACCTAAGCTGTTCGTTTGTAAATAATGGTGTAAAAAATTAGCCGTTACAAATCGTATTGCACCGGTTGTTGTATTGTAATGATAAATACCTTTTGCTGAAACCATTAGCCACAATCCGTTTTTTCCTGCATTTAACACTTTGTTGATATAGTTGCCGGGTAACCCATTTTCTGTAGTTATGAGTTGCCAATTAAAGCCATCGTATTTCACTAAACCTTTGTCGGTTCCTAACCATAAAAATCCATTGCTATCTTCACAAATATCAAATACATAATCGCTGGGTAATCCGTCTTTAGTTGTGTACGATTGAAAAACAGAAACCTGTTGTGCATCAACCTTACTGATCATACAGCTCCAACAAATAATATATAGCGCGATAGCCTTTAACACAATCTTGTAAAGTTTACAATAAAAGTACGGATGAAAATACGCAGTTCGTCGTATTCTTTTTCCTTTAAGAAAGCAAAACTTCGTCTTTATTTAAAAAGGTAATGTACTCCATGGTTTTTACATTTTTTAATTAAACATGTTTAAGCAATAGCTCAAGATGGCTTTTGAAATATTTTAAAGTTGGTTGTTATAAGCAAAATAAAATGAAAATAACTTATTGCAAAAAGTAGAGACTAGTATAGGGGCCGTTTTAAAGAGGATAAGCGGCCCTTATAAATACCCTTTAATACGTATCCTATTTACTCATAATTTGCATTTCTTTATAAAAATATTCATTATGAAAAAAGTGATCTTTTTTTGTTTTCAATTCATCGGTATAATAAGCATTTGTTTAGCACAACCCGATAAAAGTATATATTCAGAAAGTCAAAGACGACAAGCGCGAGAAAATGCCGAAACCAATAGGCATTACGAAGAAATAAAGCCAAGAAGCAGCAGCTCTAACAATGCGCCCATTAGTGGCGATTATGATGCGTATCAAATGGCCGATGACAGTAAAATGAAAGGAATAAGAGCAGCAGAAGCGCGACAAAAAAAAGCCGCCGAAGCGTTTTCCGACAAAGAAAGAAAGTTGGCGAAAATTATAGCCGATAATGGATTACAAAAATCAAAACTCTATTATCCCTTATTGTTAGATGCGGCTCGTATGGCCGGCTTCGATTCATATTGGGCCAAGCGAACTTTTGGTGATGATGTAACACA
>JBMOEQ010000260.1:0-4585 GCA_049314655.1 Ferruginibacter sp.
ATGGTCAGTTTTTAAACAATGCCGATACCGGAACTTATCGTACTACGTATATTCCTAAACGTGACTACTACAATATCTATCCTACTTTTAAGCAATCTACTTTTGCCAATTTTGATTTAAGCGATAGTTTTGATATTGCATTATCCCCCAAACCCAATATCAACGATTTAGAAATTGATATGGTGCCGTTATCTATTCCAAGGCCGGGTTTTGATGGCATTTATCGAATCGTAACCAAAAATGTAGGCACAACAAATTTGAATAATGTTGTTATTGGTTTAGTAAAAGATAGCCGACAAACTTATGTAGATGCAAGCAGAATAGAATCGGGCAGTTCGGCAGATTCTATTTGGTGGGGGCCCATTTCTTTACAAGCATTTGAAACGGATACCTTATTTGTTTTGTTCAACAATGCACCGCCACCTGCATTAAATTTTGCAGATACCATCGAATTACGTGTTACGGCAAATCCGGTAATCAATGATTCTTCTATCAACAACAATGTATTTAGATTACGAGAATTAGTAAGAGGCTCCTTTGACCCCAATGATAAAACGGAAATTCATGCTGGTACATTTAGTATAACACAATATGCTCAAGGAGACTATTTGCAATATCAAATTCGTTTTCAAAATACCGGTACCGATACTGCATTTTTCATTACTGTAAAAGATACTTTACAATCTAATTTAGACCTGTCTACTTTAGAAGTACTTTCTGCAAGTCATCCTTATTCTTTTAAACTAAAAGGCAATATTGCCACTTGGGATTTTAAAAACATATTGCTACCCGATAGTACAACAGATGAATTTAACAGCCATGGGTTTATTACATTTAAAGTAAAACCTAAAACCGGACTAACCGTTGGCTCGGTATTTTCGAATAAAGCAGCCATTTACTTCGATTATAATTTACCGGTAATTACTAATGAAGACAATACGATTATTGGTACCAATGCAGGCGTTTGTCCTAATGGAAATACTGCATACATTGCAGGCTTAACCGGCAGCAGCTATCAATGGCAAGTGAATAACGGAACAGGGTACACGAACATTTCCAATGGCGGTATATATAGTGGCGCAACTACGGCTACCTTATTATTAACAGGTGCTACAACCAATTTGTATGGCAATAAATATAGATGCTTGGTAAATGGTAATACTTATAGTCCGGAGTATATTTTAAAATTTTCCGTGCGATGGACTGGGGCAGTTAATACCGCTTGGGAAAATCCGGCCAACTGGAATTGCAATGTTGTGCCTGATGCTAAAACCGAAGTAACGATTCCTATTGTAACCAATTATCCGATGGTGAATGTCTCAACATCTTGTTACAGTTTACGATTATTACCAGGGTCAACTGTTACCACAAAAACAGGTATTAATTTGATTATTACAGGAAGATTGCAATAAAGAATAAATTCTCCCTAATAAAAAAAGTGCATCTTAAGTTAGATGCACTTTTTTTATTCCGAAACTTCATAGATCTTTCATGCAATGTAAAATTTAACCGATTGAATGCACCTGTTTTGCTTGAATGTATAAATAAAATCATATTTAGCTTTTAAAATCTATATTGTAGCCATTATTTAATCAAATTAAACCTATAAGCATGAAGCACTTAGTCTTGTTAGCTTTTTTAATAATTACTACAACAGCATTAATTGCTCAACACTATAACGCCGGCACCGGCTCGGGAACACTAGGTTTAAACAATACTTTTATAGGAACCAATACTGGAAATGCCTCAATAGCTATAGCATCAGACAATGTATTTGTTGGTTATAACAGCGGGAGGTTTAATACATCCGGCGATTTTAATGTTTTTATGGGTAGCGAAGCAGGAACATTAAATACAACAGGAAGTTACAATACTTTTATTGGAAGAGGTTCCGGAAGAGCGAATACATCTGGAGTAGAAAATACATATTTAGGTTGGAGAACAGGAAATTTGACAACAACAGGAAATGCAAATGTTTTTCTAGGGTATGGTGCAGGGTATAGTAATACAACTGCTTCCGAAAATGTGATTATAGGACATTCGGCTATGTACGAGAATTTAACCGGTACAAGAAATGTTGTATTAGGCTATAAAGCCGACTCCTCAAATTTATCCAATAATGACATAACAGCTTTGGGCTATTTGGCAGCTAAAAACAATATCGCCGATGGCACAACTGCAATTGGAAGCAGAGCGCTTACTTTAAATACAACCGGAATAAATAATTCGGCAATTGGTTTTGATGTATTAAGAAACAATACCACCGGAAAAGGAAATACTGCAATGGGTTCATCTTCACTTAAAGCCAATATTACAGGAATAAGCAATACCGGAATTGGGGTACGAACGCTTCTTCTTAATAATTCCGGCAACAGCAATATTGCTATTGGAACTGGTGCACTTTCATCCAACATTTTGGGTTCAAACAATATCGCATTAGGCGACTCAGCCGGAGCTGTTAGTGTAGGAAATGGGAATATATTTATTGGACATAAAGCAGGATTTACCGAAACAATTAGCAATAAACTTTACATCGGAAGTCATTTAAATAATATCCTTTATGGTAATTTATTAACCGGACAAATATTAATTGGCGAACCCAATCCGGCGGGGTATGAATTTAAAGGCAATAGAAAATTGAATGTCATTGGGGGTATTTTAGCAGATAGTATTCGAGTGGCATTATCCAGTACTTGGGCCGACTATGTTTTTAACAGCAACTATCAATTGAAACCCTTGAATGAACTTAAAAATTACCTGGCTACTCATCATCATTTACCTAATATGCCATCGGCAGAGGTTGTTACACAAGATGGGATCAACATGGCTGAAATGACCAATAAGCTTTTAGAGAAAATTGAAGAGCTACATTTATATGTATTGCAATTGAATGATGAAATTAAATTATTGAAATTAGAAATGAAAAAAAGTCATTAATAGGATTGCAAGTAAAGTACTACGCTAACAAAATACCGAATTGCATATTGCACACTTCAAGTTTTTGATGTATATTTCTACATCAAACAATAAACTGAATACGGCTAAAGCGACATCTTCTTTTTATAATTTTTGAAATATATAATCGGTAATAAATATTGAACTATGCCCATTTTCATGGATCTACATATTGTACCTGGTGTAAATTCTAAAGAAGTTGCGGAGGCGCACAGCAGAGATGTATATCTCGAAAAAGATCACCATTGCAAATGTATTACGTATTGGGTAGATGAGCTTAGAGGTCATGTTTTTTGTTTAATCGATGCACCCAATAAAGACAGTGTAAATGAGTTACACAGCAGATCGCATGGTTTGGTGCCCCATAAAATCATAGAAGTACAAAGTGATTTTGTGGAATCCTTTTTGGGTAGAATTACCGATCCCGACAGCGGACAATACACAGACTCTGGTTTACTCATTTTGGATGACACTTCATACCGTATCATTATGCGCATCAATATACCTGATGCCATTTTACTTCAACATCAAATAGGTAAAGAAGACAGTGTAAAAAAAGTAGAAGCACAGGATACAATTATTCGGCAAGCAATACAAAAACATAGTGGCAAAGAAGCCATCTATAATGGGAGCGAGTTTATTGGATCATTTATTACGGCAGACAAAGCAGTAAATTGTGCGCTTGCAATTCAACAACAACTAAACAATGTATTGGGTGGAGGTTTTTCTATTAGCATTCATGCAGGTGAACCTGTTGCACAGAATGACGCATTGTTTGGCGATACTTTACAAGTATTACAAAGTCTACTTTTATTGAATAGAAGCAGTGGTATCATTATAACGGATAGCGTTAAAGCACTCATTGCTAAAGATATTTTGCATAAAAATGCTTCCAACTTATTGATGCTTACAATAGCAGATGAACAATTTTTGCTTGCGCTATTAGAAGTATTGGAAAATAATTTCAATGATACCGAATTTAATGCAGACAAGTTTTCTCAAGCTTTAGCCATGAGTAAATCGCAATTGTACCGCAAGATTACTGGGCTTACCAACTACACGCCCAATGAATTACTTAATCAATTTCGACTTGAAAAAGGGAAATCACTCCTGCGTAAAAAACAATTCAATATTGCTGAAGTTACTTTTACTAGCGGATTCAGCAGCCCATCTTATTTCACAAAAAGTTTTAAATCAAAATTCGGATTACTTCCCCTTGCTTACCAAGCACTCGGTTAATCATTTTATCTAAGAATGAATTTTACCATTTCTTGAATGAAATGTTATATCCCCTCGCCTATGCCTGCGGCTATCTTTGGTTCATTATTAAACTTTAAACATTTAATGTATGAAACAAACACTTTCTATCTGCTTATTTGTAATGGCTTGTTTATGCTGCGCTACAACAGCAAAAGCTCAAAGCAACAAATCTAATCAACCTGCCGTTTTAAAAACTTATCTTATTGAAAGAGACATACCCGGGGCAGGTAATTTTACGGATACCGATCTTAAAGGGATATCTCAAAAATCTTGTGGTGTCTTAAAAGAAATGGGTACAGGCATTGTATGGCTACAGAGTTATGTTACTGGCAATAAAATTTACTGTGTTTATCAAGCAGAAAATGAAAAC
>JBMOEQ010000261.1:0-4580 GCA_049314655.1 Ferruginibacter sp.
TGAGGTTTATTTAATCACTCTGCGTAAACTCTGCGTCTCTGCTCCTCTGCGGTTTTATTTATTTTTACCGCGGAGAAAAGGAGTAAATGGAGGAACGCTGAGGTTTATTTAATCACTCTGCGTAAACTCTGCGTCTCTGCTCCTCTGCGGTTTAATTTAGCGTAGTAATTCAAAATCAATTCGCTCCCGAATATCTGCGGCCGATGCTCCTATCATTAACTCAAATTCACCTGGCTCGGCATTCCACACCAATTGATCATTGTAAAATGAAAGTTTTTCTTTGTCAATCGTAAACTGAATGGTTTTAGATTCCCCGGCTTTAAGCATCAACTTTTGAAAATCTTTCAACTCTTTCATCGGCCTGGCAATAGATGCCACTTTATCTCTTAAATACAATTGCACAATTTCTTCCCCATCTACCGTACCTGTATTGGTAATGGTTACCGATGCCACAATTGTTTGATTGGGTTTTATTTTTGATGCAGTTAAGGTTAAATCCGAATACTTAAAGGTGGTATAGCTTAATCCATATCCAAAAGGAAACTTTGGACTGTTTTTTAAATCATTATATGCAGATACATAATTCAAATTATTTTCATCACTTGCCGGACGACCGGTGTTTAAATAATTATAGTAAATAGGAATTTGTCCTTCTGTTCTTGGAAACGTGGAAGGTAATTTTGCAGATGGATTATAAGCACCAGTAAGCACATCGGCGATGGCGTTACCTGCTTGCGAACCTAACCACCAAGTATACATGATGGAGGGCACATGATCGGCTGTCCAATTAAATACCAATGGCCTACCCGCACTGATTAAAACAACCATTGGTTTGCCGGTATTGTAAATAGCTTTAATCAATGCTTCTTGTACTCCAGGCAATTGTAAATTACTTCTGCTTTTAGCTTCACCGCTCATATCGCGCCTTTCACCAACAGTTAATATTACTACATCTGATTGCATGGCTAATGCTATCGCTGCATTAAAACCGGCTGTAGAAGTATCTTCAATACCACATCCCAACGTATAATTGATTTGGGTGCCGGCAGGTAAATTATTTTTTAACCCATCATATATAGGAACTATTGTACTGGAATCATCGGGCCATTCCATACTCCAAAAACCTAAATTATCTCTTACTGCTTTTACAAATGGACCAATCAATGCAATGTTTTTTACTGAAGGCGATAAAGGTAATATTGGTTTGCCTGTTGAAGCAATGGCATCATTTTTTAATAACACAATACTTTTCCGGGCCATTTCCCGAGCCGCTTGAACATGTTGCAGATTGTTCATTTCTTTTTTTTCTCTATCCGGATTAGAAAATTTATATGGATCATCGAACAAACCCAATTCAAATTTTTTACGAAGAATTCTTTTCACCGCTTCATCCACAAACTTTATCGGAACTTTACCTGCTTTAACTAAAGTAGCTAAATGATCTTTATAGGCCCTGCTTTCCATATCCATATCGTTACCGGCCATGATTGCTGCTTGTGCTGCTTCGTAGTTATTTTTTACGGTTCCATGATTGACCATTTCGCCAATAGAGCCCCAATCGCTTACCACAAATCCTTTGAAATTCCATTTGCCTTTTAAAATATCATTTTGAATATAAGCATTAGCTGAAGCCGGAGTGCCATTGATATCATTAAACGAATTCATAAACGTGGCGGCACCGGCTTCAGCAGCAGCTTTAAAGGGTGGTAAATACACTTCCCAAAGGGTGCGCAAACTCATGTCTACCGAATTATAATCTCTGCCACCAATGGCTGCACCATAAGCGGCAAAATGTTTGGCACAAGCCATCACTGCATCAATATTGCCTAAACCTTTTCCTTGAAATCCTTTTACCCTTGCAGTAGCAATTTTAGAACCTAGGTAAGTATCTTCCCCGGCACCTTCCATTACACGGCCCCATCGTGGATCACGTCCAATATCTACCATCGGTGCAAATGTCCAATGTATACCACCGGCAGCCGCTTCAGTTGCAGCAATACGTGCCGATAGTTCAATGGCTTTTAAATCCCAACTGGCTGCTTCTGCTAAAGGAATGGGAAAGGTGGTTTTAAAACCATGAATAACATCTTGCCCAAATAACAATGGAATTTTCAAGCGCGATTGCATGGCAATTTCTTGCAATTGACGCGTATGATCGGTACCCACAACATTCAACATAGAACCCAATTGCCCGTTACGAATTTGGCTCTGCTTATCACCATCTTTTGTAATTGGCCCTGTTGACGCCCAATCGCCGGAGTATTGATTCAGTTGCCCGATCTTTTCTTCAAGGGTCATTCTTTTAAGCAACTGATTTACTTTTTTATCAATTGCATCTTGTTGTGCCATTGCAGTATTTGCCACCACAAAAACGAATACAATACAACCCCAAATCTTATTTAATCTTTTCATACCCGTTGACTTAGTATTTTATTTTTCTCTTCGTTAAAAAATAAGGTATAAAACAAGCTTCATAAGAAGTTATTCTATACCTCATCTTTTATTATAGCAAGGTTATATTTTAAATAACAAGATTGCCTAGTACACTAATGTTGCTATAGAATGTGCTTTACTTTTTACTTCTACCGCATTACCACCAACCCATAAATTGTATACTACTTCATTATCTCCCGGATTCATTACCACCACTACAGTTTTTCCATCTTCGTTTACAAACGCAGTGCTCAATAAAGAACTTCTGCTGGGTGCACTGATAATTCTTTTGGCACCCGGACGAATGAATTTAGAAAAATGACCAATATAATAATACGCATTGGTGTAAGTTAACGCTCCTGTTTTAGTATCGCCATGGATGGGCGCAAAACAAAAATTGCCTACATGGTTTGGTCCGCCGGTTTCATCTAACAATACATTCCAATCCGTCCAACCCACAGTACCATTATTAAAATCATTGATCATAGAACGACCATAGGTTTCACCCAATTTCCATTTTGTTACATTTTCGGTTTTGTAGGGCCCATTACAACCTTCTGTAAACAATAAATTTTTATCGGGATAAGCTTCTTTCACTCTACGAATATTATCGAACATAAGTGTACCGCCGCTCCAATCTTCATACCAATGGAAGCCAATACCCCAAAGATATTTAGCCGCTTCAGGATCATTTAAAATTGTAGATGCACGTTGATATACTAAATCTCTGTTATGATCCCAAGCAATAATTTTTACATCTTTCAACCCTTCTTTTTCCATTGTTGGACCAAGATTGTTTTTCAAGAAATTGGTTTCTTCTTCGGCAGTAAAAATGCATGACTCCCAAATTTGTTTAGCCATTGGTTCGTTTTGCATGGTAATACCCCAAACCGGAATACCTTCTTTTTCATATGCTTTAATAAACCTTGTGAAATAATTTGCCCACACACCATAATATTGAGGTTTCAATTTTCCACCATGCAACATATCATTGTTGTCTTTCATAAATGCCGGTGGACTCCAAGGACTGGCAAATAAGGTTAGCTTTCCGCCGGCAGCAGCAATGACTTGCTTGATGAACGGAATACGAAATTGTTTATCATGATCTACCGTAAAACTTGCTAAAGTTGAGTCGCCCTCTTTTACATACGTATAACTTCCACTCGAAAAATCGCAACTGTGAATATTGGTTCGTGCCAATGTATAGCCAATTCCTGTTTTAGCATCATAATAAGCTTTCAAAAATTCTTGTTGCTTATCTGCAGGCAATTTTGCAAATGTTTCTGCAGATGCATCGGTTAGTGCACCACCAATACCTAAGAAAGTTTGAAAGGTTTTAGATGGATCTACAAATACACAAGTTTGGGTTTCGAATGGTTGACCCATTGCCTTAAATGTAAGTGTATCTGTTGCGGCTAAACGCAAAGTAGAGCTATCGGCTGTAGTATAAACCGTTACAGTTTTACCCAGTACATTTACCGCAGGCGCAGTATTTGTAGAAGCCGATGTGCCGGTTTTTTCATTACAAGATGCAAGTGCTACTAAAGCCAGCATCCAAATTGAATGTTTCATATATGATTGTTTTACGTGAGTTTAAAAAATTACCAAATAAATGTTCCTGCAGCATTTGCAGGAATAGTTACTGCCGCCCATTTGGCTTTATACCAAATATTAAAAGTTTGAGCAGCCGCTCCTTCATTTAATACCAAGAGCACTTTTTTTCCATCGGGCCTTACAAATGCAACCGAAAATAATGATCCTGTATTGGTACTGGAAATTCGCACCGAACCCGGAGGTATAAATTTAGATGCTTGTGCTACGATATAATAACCAACATTTCTGGATACTGCACCACCCGAAATGGTAAGCGCTCCTTTACATTGACTACAACCACCCGGTGTATGCGGACCAAATGAAGCATCATTGGCTAAGTTCCATTCTAATGCAACCTTACTCCAATTGCGCATAGACCCAATAATTACATTTTTGATATGCCATTTAAAATCGCCATCGAATGTGCCTGTTGATCCTGTCCATTGCTCGGTAAAATAAACATCCTTATCGGGATGTGCATTTTTAACAGTAGACAATGCACTGATATCACCGGCATATAAATGAAATGCAGAACCATTGATGAATGCTTTTGC
>JBMOEQ010000262.1:0-4565 GCA_049314655.1 Ferruginibacter sp.
TGAATAAAATAGCTTAAAATATTGAAACAATTGTCTTCTCTCAATTTTCATCAATAATTGTTTTAAGCGCATATTTTACTTAATGTATACTTATAATTAAAATCTCATACCCTTCATTTAGAATATAAAATTTGTTTGGATGAACGCATTCATCTACCTATCTCATTTCACCTTTATTCTTATTTGATTATTTTAGTAAAATGAAAAAAAGCATAAATCATTTATTGATTATCATTTTTAATATAATACCCATTTTTGGGGTTGCATTTTTTAATTGGCAGCCCTTTGAAGCGTTTTGGTTTTTTTGGGTAGAAACATTAATCATAGCTTTTTTCAATTGCATACGCATTGTGTTTAGCCAAAGTCAGCTACCCGGTGAGGTAGACACAAAGAAGCCGATGGTTTACAATACTGGTAAAGGCATAAAGTACTTAATCATACGTTTTGGTGTTTTTATATTTTACTCCATCTTTATCGTTGTTTTTATAGGCTTTATTGCTAATAACAATTCCGATAAAAGCATGGTATTGGGTACGCTTTTATTTCAAAACAAATTGTTCAATCTGGGCTTGTTAATCAGCTTTGTAAGCCAGTGCTTTCATTTAATAATCGATTTTTTTAAAAGCGGTGCTTATTATACTGCTTCGCCGGATAATTTTGGCGCCATTTTCGATGGCCGACAAATAGTAATACATGTTGCCATTGTGGTTGGTGCGTTAGGCAGTATGTTCATCACTCAAAACACTTCTTACGGGCACTTAGGCGGTGTATTTATTATCAGTTTACTTTGTATTGGTAAATGCTTTTATGATATTATTGGAGAAAATTCAACAAACAAAATATTATAGCAATTCATAACATTGATAAAGCTATAAAAGCCTTTTTTACCCTTCCTATTTTCAAATTATTGTCACAAATTTATAAATTACTAATTCATAACTGCTTAAAGCCTTCAGCATTAAGTAATTCAATATTTTTATCCGATCTGTTCACTTAAAAATTAACAATAATACAATAATTATTATGTGTAATTAATGACAACTTTATGGGTAATTTATTAAACACTAAAAAACAAAAACATGACAACTTCAGAAGTAGCAAATCAATTGGTTGAACTTTGTCGCAACGGAAAAATTGACGAAGTACTAGAAACACTTTTTGCTGAAGATGCACAAAGCATAGAAGCAAATGAGTCCATGGGACCAAAAATTGTAACTGGATTGGATGGCATTAAAGCAAAATCAGTAGCTTTTCAAGAAGGTGTGGAAGAATTTCACGGTGCAACAATTTCGGATCCAATTGTTGCCGGTAACAGTTTTGCCATTACTTGGGCTTTAGATGCTACATTTAAAGGACAAGGAAGAATGACCATTGAGGAAGTATGTGTATACCAAGTTAATGATGGCAAAGTGATTTTGGAGCAATTTTTTTATTAATTTTTTACGACGGTTAGCAAACAAGTTCAAGAATAATATGCAGTATATTCTTGAACTTGTTCTTTACTTAATTGCGTGACTAATTTACTTTGATACCTTTTTCATTTTTAAATATCGATTTCATGTATTATATCAATGGTATATTTTTCTGTTGATCTATACTATAAACCATCCATTGGAGCTATATTAGGCATGTTCTGCGGAATACTATCTTTTCTGCAAATCAAAAAGAATCACCTTTAATCGTTCATCTCATGCATTAACCTCGTATCCTGCTGAACAAGATTACTCAACATTAGCTATTCAAACCTCATGATAAATTTTTTTAGTAGCCGATTATTTAAATTTGGACTTGTAGGCTTAATCGGTATGGCTATTGACTTTTCGATCACTTGGCTGTGCAAAGAAAAGTTCAAATTGAATAAATATGTGTCTAATTCATTTGGATTTTGTTTTGCAGTTACCAATAACTTTATTGTAAATCGTTATTGGACATTTGAAAGCAATGCACAACCTGTAACGCCTCAATTTTTTAAATTTCTATTGGTTTCCTTATCCGGTTTGCTTATTAATAACGTACTTCTTTTTTTGCTCGTTAATAAAGTAAAATCAAATTTTTATGTGTTGAAGTTGATGGTAATTGGACTTGTTTTTTTCTGGAACTATTTCATTAATTTTCTCTACACCTTTAACTAATTTCCATTGAAATATAAAAGGAAAACACTACTGCTTATTTTAATTGCTACAGTTGTACGTTTTGTTATCGCTTACTTTACTGAATTGGGCAATGATGAGGTTTATTACAGAATGTATGCACAATACCTTCAGTGGAATTACTTCGATCATCCGCCCATTGTTGGATGGCTAATTAGACTGACTACATTCAATCTTCATCTTGATAATGCTTGTTTTATTCGACTTGGAGCTATCGGTGCAGCTGCTGTTACTACTTGGATGATGTATTTATGCGGCAAACGTTTAAACAATGAGTTTACCGGGTTTTTAGCCGCTTTAATATACACTTCTAGTCTATATGGAAGCATTATTGCGGGCACTTTTATCTTACCCGATTCGCCTCAAATGGTTTGCTGGGCGGTAGGTATTTATTTATTGCTAGGCATTGTAAATGGCCATCAAATCAACAACTCAAAAAAAAGAGATTTACTCATATTTGGTTTAGTTGCCGGTATTGGTATGTTGTGTAAAATACATACCGTGTTTTTATGGTTGGCTTTATTAATGTACATATTGCTCTACAATCGTCAATGGCTTAAACAACCAGTTCTTTATATATCGCCCTTTATTTCTTTATTGTTATTTTACCCAGTTTTAAAATGGAATATTGACAACCATTTTGTTACCTACTTATACCATAGCGAACGAGTTGTTGTAACCCATAGTAGTATAGATTTCAGCTCATTTTTAACTTTTTTCAGCGGACAAATTTTTTATTACAACCCTATTATATTCTTTTTAATTGTTGCATCAACAGTTGGTACCTTTAAAAATAAATTTTCGATATTACCCGCTCAGAAAAACATCCTCTTATTTTCAAGTATTCCACTTATTTGTATAGCAATTGGTATTTCTTTTTTTAAAAATGTGTTGCCCCATTGGACTGGTCCAGCGTATAGTGGACTTATCTTATTAACTGCTTACGCACTCAGCAAGGCTACATTAAAAAAAATTGTATCAACAATTCGGACACCAAAAATTTTAGTGGCTGCTATTATTTTTCAAATGGTAGTTATTGTATCCGGAATTTTTTTAATCAACTTTATGCCGGGCACATTCGGTAATAAAGAAAAAAACAATTTAGGGGAAGGCGATTTTACACTTGATATGTATGGATGGAGAAATTTAAAAACAGCATTTAAGAAAATCGTAACCGCTGAAGAAGAATCCGGTTTAATAAAAAAAGATGCTGTAATCGTTTGTAATAAATGGTTTCCCGCATCGCATATTGACTATTATGTTGCCCTGCCATTACATAAAGATCTTATTGCAATTGGTGATACCAGTGCTATTCACCAATATGTATGGATAAATAATGAAAGAAAAAAATTGAAACCCGGTGATGATGCTTATTGTATTGTACCCTCAAATAATTTTGTAGATGTAAACTCACAATATGGCCATTACTTTGAGTTTATACAACTTTCAACAATAATTGAACAACAAAGAAATGGAAAACCATGCCGTTATTTCTTTATCTGGAGAATGAAAAATTACAAAGCAACAACATGGAAGTATTAAGAACAATATCACCATCCAACATTAAAGCCTTCATTGAGGGCAGCATTGTATTTTTCTAAATCGAAGGAATATAAGTAAGGCGATTTATGGGGTACCCCTTTTTTTATCTCGGTTAAACGCTTCAGTATCTTAAAGCCCATTATTTTTCTTTGAAAATTTCTCCTGTCTAAATTTTTATCTATAATGGTTTCGTATAATTTTTGAAGCTCCGCCATGGTAAATTTATCCGGCAATAAATTATAACCAATAGGTTGATAGTTTAATTGCATACGTAGCGTAGCAAGTGCTTTATCTAGGATTTTTCGGTGATCCAAAATTAATGCTGGAATTTTATGAATATCCCACCACATAATTTTTTCCGATAAGATATCATGTGAGGGATTGACTTTCGAAAATTCTACTAAAGCATAATATCCAATGGTAACAAACCTTTGTAAAATCCAATGGTCTTCATTCACTTGTATACCATCCTTCTTTAAATCCATCAAATGAAACTCTTTTTTAGACCGTTCCGGCTCACCAAAAACATGAAATTGTTGGAGAAAAATTTCATTTAACCCTGTTCTTTCTTTAAGTACTCTATAAGCAGCAGAATCGGCTGGCTCTTGCTTACCAATAAAACCTCCAGGAAGTGCCCACTTATTTAAATGGCGATGCTTAACCAATAATACCTTTAACTGGTATTCGTGAAACCCAAAAATTACACAATCAACTGATAACGAAGGGAGGAAATTGCCTTCACCGGTATTCAATAATTCGAAAATCGATTTATTCGTCATGTATAGTTGAAAATAAATACGCTGTAAACTAAAAATTATTTTTTCAAATATAAGAAAATATCTACATTGTGTTAATATGACGCAATGAAAAATT
>JBMOEQ010000263.1:0-4563 GCA_049314655.1 Ferruginibacter sp.
GTAGTGGTGAATAAAGTTTTATAAAATTTAGTTGATAAAGTATTTAAGGAAAAACATAAAGTAAATGTTGTTGCCGGTTATACGTATCAAGAAAACAGGTATTCTTATGTATTGGCAGGTAGAGGAGGAAATTTCTCGATTAATATTCCGGTATTAAACGATCAAATTTTTAGAGCAATCGATATTTCTCAAACCTACAATGCTGCTGAAGATGGTATCAATACAAGATTGATGTCGTACTTCGGAAGAGTTAACTACGATTTTGATAACCGTGCATTTTTTAGTTTTTCTATTCGTAGAGATGGTAGTTCTAATTTTGCTCCGGCAAATAAATTCGCCATCTTCCCATCTGTATCTGCAGCATGGCGTTTAACGCAAGAGAAATTTTTACAAAATGTAAATTGGTTGGATGAATTAAAAGTTAGAGCCAGCTTTGGTTACACTGGTAATCCAAATGTTGCAGCTAATTCTTATATCCAAGGCATCAACCAAAGTTTCCAATATACTTTTGGAAATTCCTCTGGTTCTGGTGGTGTAGTAGGTGGTGCAGCCCCTAGTCGCTCTTATAATCCTGATATCAAATGGGAGAAAAATGAGCAGTTAAATATAGGTTTCGATGGTAGTATGTTTAGTAATCGTTTAGGATTTAGCATCGATTGGTATCAACGTCGTTCAAAAGATTTGATCCTTTATGTTGCACCTCCAAATGTATCAGGAACGTATGAGTCGGTTCCTTTCAACACAGGTACTTTACAAAATAGAGGTATTGACTTAAGTTTAAATGGTAAAATATTAGCTACTAAAGCCATTCAATGGAATGCTAATGCCGTATTAGGAACTTATAAAAACAAAGTAATTTCATTAGGTTTATCGGCTCCTTTAGATGGCGGATTTAGTCGCATCACTGGTGGTAGTTTAAGAACTCAACAAGGTGCACCTGCTAATTTCTTCTATGGTTTTGTTACAGAAGGTATCTTCCAAAACTATGCTGAAATTGCAGCACATGCTACTCAAACTGCCGGTACCGATCCTACAACAAGTACAGCACCCGGCGATATCAAATTTAAAGATATCAATGGCGATGGTGTAATTAATGATCAAGATCGTACCAATATCGGTAATGCCAATCCTACGTTTACGTATGGTTTAACCAATACAGTGACATATAAAAATTTCGAACTCGCTGTATTCATTCAAGGATCTCAAGGTAATAAAGTATTAAACTTTACAAGATGGTATACCGAAGGTGGTGTAAGTAATGGTAATTATTCTAATGATGTTATTGGAAGATGGACTGGCTTAACACCTAACAACAAAATGCCTCGACTTGCCTTAAATGATCCTAATGGTAACAACCGCGTTTCTGATCGTTTTGTAGAAGAAGCATCATATATGCGTATCAAAAACGTTCGTTTGGCTTATAATATTCCTGCTAGCTCAATGAAAAACTTGAAGTTGAAGAAAGTACAGGTTTATATAAGTGCACAAAACTTGGCCACATTTACCAATTATACCGGAATGGATCCTGAAGTTGGTGGAGGGGTAGATATTGGTTTTTATCCTCAAGCAAGAACAATTCTTGGAGGTGTAACAATCGACTTTTAAACAAAAAATTTATAGGTTATGCAACAAATCATTTTTAAACGACTATCCATGCTTTTCTTAGTCATTGTGCTATTTACACAGTGTAAGAAATCCATGTTAAACATCGACCCCACCATTCCCATCAGTACGGTAGATAATTACTACAAAGATGAAGTGGCTGCGGTTAATGCAGTTAATGCAACATATACACCATTGTCGGCCATACATAACGGTTCGGCTTGGCAATTGGGCGATATTATGAGTGATAATTCGGATGTTGGCGGCGGCGGCGGCGGCGATGGTGCTGAAACTGCCGAACTCGATAATTTTACATTAACTTCTTTCAATCCAGTTATTAGCTTAATATGGGCACAATGCTATTTTGGTATTTTAAGAGCCAACTTAGTTTTAGATCGTGTACCACAAGTACCGGTTATGTCGGATGCCATTCGTAATAGAAGTTTAGGAGAAGGCCGCTATTTAAGAGCCTTATACTACTACTATTTGGTACGTTATTTTGGAGATGTTCCATTATATACCAATGTTATTACTGCCGAGCAAGCTACATCTATTGGTCGTTCTCCAAAACAACAAGTGTACGATCAAATTATAGTTGATTTAAAAGCTGCTGAAACTTTATTGCCAAATACCAATGCTGCTGCCGATAAAGGTCGCGCTACTGCAGGTTCGGCAAAAGGTTTATTGGCCAGTGTGTATTTAACACTAGGCGATAAAACCAATGCTGCGCTTAAAGCAAAAGAAGTGATCGATAATCGTGCTTTATATGGTTATGAATTATGGGCTAATTATGGCGATAACTTTTCTTTAGATAATGAAAATGGAAAAGAATCTATGTTTGAAGTACAGTATCGTAGTGGTGGCGGACAGTGGAGTTGGTATGGTGCTGGTCAAGCATTGAATACTTTCTTTGCGCCTCGTGCTCAAGATATCGTACAGTCTTCTGGATATGGATTTAATATTCCTACTAAAGACTATATGGATGCTTATGAAAAATCTGGAGCAACTTACAGTACCATTATCGATCGCCGTCGTGGACCAACTTGTTGGATACCTGGCGACACTTATGCAGGTTACACACAAGCTGCACAATTACCTGGTTCTCCATTAGGATTTAATGTGCGCAAATATTTTGTGCCTATTTCAAATTCATTAGGAGATAATGGTGGTTGGACATGTGCATTGAATGTGCCCATTATGCGTTATTCAGAAGTATTGTTGATTTATGCAGAAGCTGCTGGCCCGGCATTGGGTAAACCATTTGCCGATCAAGTTCGTGCAAGAGCCGGTTTGGCTGCTTTACCAAATGGCTTATCTGATGCTCAATATCTTGCTGCTATTTATAAAGAGCGTAGATTAGAAATGGGTTTTGAAATGCATCGTTGGTTCGATTTATTGCGTCATCCTGATCCAAATTATTTCATTACTGTAATGCAAGCTGCCGGTAAAACAAATATCGCTGCTAAACATCGGTATATGCCAATTCCTCAGGGCGAACGTGATAAGAATCCGAATCTTTCACAAAATGATGGTTATTAATTTTTAAATAACAGCAATATGAAAAAATATTATTTGATTACCAGCTTACTCATGCTGAGTTTGATGGTTGTACTGACGCAATGTAAAAAAACAACGCTTCAGCTTAAGGGAACTCCTTCTACGGCCGATTTTAGCTTTGTACAATCGCCGGCAAGTGATACACTCCCTTATCCTTACAAGGTTTCTTTTACGAATAATAGTGTAGAAGAGTTTTTGTATCAATGGAATTTTGGAGACAATACTTCATTGTCTTCTGAGAAAAATCCTGTACATACTTTTTCAACAGGGGGCAGTTTTAATGTTACCTTAACAACAGTAGGAGATAACGGTAGCAATTCAACCACTAAAGTAGTTGGTGTTACTTCTGCATGTAGCAATGATTTCTTCAATAAGTTAACCAATTGTAGTGTTGGCGAATGGACATGGAGCAGCGATGGCGATGCCATTAAAGTTTTATCTCCAGATGCAACAGCTGTATATTTTTCTGGTACTCCGGCCAATTGCCAAGCAGATGATGTATACAAATTCAATGCGAATGGTTCGTTTACATACGATGCCAATGGTCAAACTTTTGATGTTCAATCTGGTTACAGTTGTCAAAATCCTAAAGCCAATTCTTCTAAATTTAAAGTAGTTGCAAAGGCTAATCAAAAGCCTAAGATTATTTTAGATGGCATCAATACCGGAAGACCATTCATTGGCACAACTGATGTTGTAGATAGCAACATGTATACCATTCAGGCATACGATGCCAATACAATAACACTACGTGCTACTTTAGAAGGACAAGGTGGTGTGATATTAGAAGTGAAATTGAAAAAATTAGTTGTATTAACTTTAGCCGACATTAAAAACCTATTAACCGGTGGTAGCAGCAAAAGTTGGAAATTAGATCCAAGTGCAGGTGCTGCTGCAATTATTGTAGGTACAGAAGCTAATCCAGCACAATATTTTGGTGGCGGTGCATTAGATGGTACTTGTCAAACTGATGATGTATACACATTTACATCAACCAATACACTAACGTATAATGCCAATGGTTCTACTTTTAATGGCGGTAATGTTTCACCAAATTACAATTGTGGCGATAATCGTTCCTATTCAGGTATTGCCTACACATTTGGTGCAACAACCGGTGGTGTAGCAGGTATAGCTACAATTCAAATTCCACAAACACCACCTACTATTTTCATTGGTACAACCGATGTGCCTGCAGAAAATGTTTATCGTATCATTGAAATCAGTTCTAATAAATTGATTTTAAGAGCCGGTAATGGATCGGGTACAGTATTTCAATTTAAGTTCATACCACTATAATTTAGTTTTATGTTTAAAAAATTATTTCATTCTAGCATAGCCATAATAGGTTGTTCATTACTGTTGGTTGCTTGTACTACCAATAAAAAAGTGCCACCAGTAACA
>JBMOEQ010000264.1:0-4559 GCA_049314655.1 Ferruginibacter sp.
AGTTTTGTTTAGCCCATTCAGTACCACCAAGATACACGATAGAATTAAAAGAATTTACCGATTCAAATTTTTTAACCACAATACTATCATGTTCCAGAATAACAATGGGTTCATCAATTTCAGCACAATGCCTCCATAAACTAATGTGACTGAGAGCACAGGCAACCTCACCTCTTGTCATATAATGGTCCGTAATCTTTAATATTCTGGTAATAGGATCATTCTCAGAATGTTTTGGAACCGTTATACCTTTTCCTGTTCCATCAAAAGCATCCCACACTTTAAAAGGTTGGCCAACCTTCTGACACGAAAGTTGGCACCTCTTAGACATTTCTTCGGATTTTTTATTTCCTTGAACTGTTATAATGTAAGCGTTTTTAACTAGATTATTATATGAATAATTTAAATTAAGATTGTTGTTGTAGTTCATTAATCACGGTTTCCAATTCATCATTATCAATTCTTCCAGGTTTATGAACTTGAATCAAAAGTCTTGTAGCAGAAGCAACGTTATTAAAATGTTGTAACGCATACATTACTTCCTCTTGTTTCACACTTTCATTCTTAATTTGTTCTTGCCACGCTTCGGTATACTGAAACTGAACATCACAAATTTCAATGTCAATATTGTGGTCAAATGCCAATAATGTTTCTAATTGTCCTTGTTTAATTTTATCAATTAAATTTTTCTTGCTGAATAAATTAAACGTACCAATAGTAATCATTCGTTTGGATGTAGGATCATTTAAAGCTGTATCACTTCTCCAATGAGGCACTTCAATTTCCCAAATACCACCATTAGCGGTAATACGATACATTTCTTTAATAGCATTAATAAAATCATCACTAGTATTACCTAAATTCTGTAATACATTTACACATGCAATATGATCAAATTCATTATCTTTAAAGTTCCAAGTTTTTTCATTGAAATCTACTTTAGGATCTGCATTAACAAAGCCATCAAGTTTCTTCACTCCCGAACCCATATTTAATTTTTTGAATGTTTTATCTTCATCCGGCAAATCAATATGTTCCAGTTCAAACTTTTCTTCAAGCGCAGCATACATCTTTTGGAAAGTATCATTCCATTTTCTTGCTGTTTTTTGCCTAAAAATTTTGGTACACTTATAATACGGTGTCGTATCTGTGTCTGGATTACCGGGAGTCCATGTGTGGTAAGGTAAAATTGGAGTTAATACCCAAGTTTCTTTACCCATGGCGGCCGCCAAGTGAGCAATACTGGTACAAGAAGTAATAACAATGTCCAAATTCTCAATGGCTGCCATTGTATCTTCCCATGATAATAGGAAATGCTGAAGGTCGGTAACTCCTTCCGGCAACTGAACTAGATTATGGTCTCGTTGAAGGCTATAAATTTCCAATTCTTTATACTTACTAAGATTGGTAATAAATTCTTCCGGGAATTTTCTGAATTGTTGGTGTTCAAATTTAGGATTTCCGGCCCAACGAATACCAACTTTAATCTTATCACTCTTAATAAAACCTTTCCAAATCTCAACAGATTCAGGTAAAGCTTTAAGATAGGGTTCATTTGGGAAATCTTCAAAGGTGTGTCCTGCGACCCAACCTGCTGAAAATCCTGGTACCCAAAAATCATGAGCAACAGTATTGGAAGCATCTCGGAGAATTACACCATCGACACCTTCGATACGTTCAAAAACGGAAACTAATTCAGGCGCACAAGCGATATAAACTTTGGCTGCACCTAATTTTTTATATGAAGTGGCAAAACGAGCATGAATAATTTCATCGCCATATCCACCTTCAAGTGAAACAATGATACTCTTGCCTGTAATATCATCTTTACCAGGATTAAAAATGGGAGCTTCGGTATGTAATGGAGGACTTCCGTAGACGTTTAGATATCTACCAGATTCAAGCCGCTGACAACCTGCTTGGTAATCTCCATCTTGAATTAAAAACCAACCTCGATTGAAACTGTGTCGTAACCAGATATCGGAAGTATTTTTGCCTTCACCATCTAAAATTTCATCAGGACCAATTTCTTCCAACTTATCAGATAATTTTCTTGCTTCCTCATGTTCACCTTCAAGTTGAAGCTTCAACATCATATCAATTTCATGCATATTACTAATCTCCTAAAAACATTATGATTATAACAAAATTACATAGTATATTTATATAGTCTATTTTAAGAAGAAATTGTTATAGACTGATCCGGTAGCAATTAATTGATACTGATTATTTGCAATAGCACCACCAATGATAACTGGTGAATTTCTATTGGTAACTGTACCATCACCTAATTGTCCGTTAGCATTATTTCCCCATGTAAATAGGTAATTGTTATCCCTTAAAGCAGCAATATGACGATAACCCATTTGTACACTCGACCAATTATAAACACCAACTTGTACCGGACTGGACCTACTAATAGCATCGCCTTGTCCTAATTGACCAGCATCATTAATTCCCCATGTCCATAATGTGCCATTAGTTTTAATTGCTGCTTTACTATAACCTTCATAATCTATTGCTACCGCTTTCCATGTATCGGAAGTTAAAATT
The DNA here is from genome assembly GCA_049314655.1 of Ferruginibacter sp. Classification (GTDB taxonomy): domain Bacteria; phylum Bacteroidota; class Bacteroidia; order Chitinophagales; family Chitinophagaceae; genus Ferruginibacter. The sequence goes on from JBMOEQ010000264.1 coordinate 2,554, forward strand.
TGATTTGGTGTATCTGAAGTAACAAAAACTTCCGTATTACCAACAATTTTAATATTGGGTCGAGTAACAAAATTACCTTCAACTAAAGATCCATTTGTTGAAACGCCCCAAGTAGCCAAAGTGTTTGCTGAATTTATAGCAAGTGTTGCGGTACTATATGAACTTACTTTGGACCAGTTGTATGAATCATATGTTGGTCCAGTAAACAAAAATACAGTATTTGCAACAGCAGTTAATTTAGTTGTTGTTGGTGTAAAGTTTGTAGAATATAAACCAGTACCCTTAATTAATCTAAAATTGGTAAGATAACCTGGAAAACTACGAGAATCATCAGGACTATAAAATAGATAAATTGCTGCTCCGGTAGAATTTAATATTTGAGTATATGTTCCGGAATATTGTTGAGTGCCGTTTACAAATATTTTAAGTGTTGTTCCGGTTCTAGAAATTGCTAAATGATTCCATGTACTCACTGGACATAAAGCCAATAAATTATTTACAAACCCAAATTGTCCATTAAGATATACAGAATCCGAAGAATTTAATCTAACACCAATTCCGTTTCCACTTCCCCCCGCCATGGTTCCAATGTTAAATTGGTCATTGAATGTTGCACCAGAATCCGTACTAAAGAACCAATATTCTAATGTAAAATCAGCATCTAAAGTATAATTTGAACTTGGTGAAGTATAAAGGTAATTGCCTCCACCAAGTAATGAACCTGTGCCATCAGTTAATGGTGTATTTGCTGAAGAAAGTGGTGTTCCTGAATAATTAACAGGTACATTAATATTGGCAGATGCTGATTGTATAAGGGCACCAACTTGTGTTGGAGTAGACCTGCTAATCAAATCGTTAGTTCCCAGTCTACCATCGGTGTTTACACCCCAAGCAAATAAGTTATTGGTGTTGCTGACCGCATACATTTGTGAGTCACCAATCGATATTTGTGTCCAACTAGAAGGTATATTACTTACATTAGGTAACAATGTTGTTGATGAATTAATTAATAATGAAGTATTAGCAATTGCTGTTAATGGAGAAGTAGGTGGAGTAAAATTGGATGTGTAAAGCGCAGTACCTTTAAGTAAACGGATATTGGATAAATTGCCATACAAATAAGTAGCACCAATAGAACTGCCGTTTGTACCAAAAACAGGCCTGCTTGTACCACCAAGATAATTACTGGTGTCTGTCCACGTTGAACCATCTTGAACACCATTTACAAATAATTTTGTTGATGATCCGGAGCGAGATACAGCAATATGGTACCATGTTTGCGGCGCACAAACAATTGTTCCTTGAATTGTAACAGCACTATTAACATAATAATAAAAATTGCTTCGACCTTGTGCACCAGGAGGACCGGATTTAGCAATCGTTGGATAAAATCCATTGGTGCCGGAAGGTCTTTGGTCATAAAGAATATGATCAATACCGGCATTATTTGAATAGTACCAAAATTCAATAGTAAAATCAGAAGTACCAATTTGAACAGCAACGTTATCGGTTGCATTTAAATAATTAGCACCAGTAAAATATAATGATGAACCGGTTCCATTAAATGGAGTAAGTGTTGATGTTTGAACGCCATTTGTATTTGTGATAGTAAAATTATTAGCACTACTGTCAATTACGCTATATTGTGTTCCTACTTGTACAGGAGATGATCTATGAATACGATCATTTACACCCAATTCACCATTTGTATTCATTCCCCATGCCCATAATGTTCCATCGGAACGAATAGCAGCACCTTGTGATAATCCAATAGCAACTTGTGTCCAACTAGAAGTACCTACTTGTACTGGAGAAGATTTGGTTTCCCAATAATAATTTCCACCAATTTGTGTGGGTGTACTAATATTAAATATTGATCCAACGCCAGCTCTACCATCGCTGTTTACACCCCATACATATAGAGCATTGTTTGCATCAATAGCGCCACCTATTTGAGCAACATTACCACAAGATTTAGAAAGTTTTATCCAATTTGTACCTGATCC
>JBMOEQ010000265.1:0-4485 GCA_049314655.1 Ferruginibacter sp.
ATCAATGGGCTATGGAAATAACGCAAGTGGCGATTATAGTTTTGCTTCTGGCACTACTAACTCGGCTACAGGTTTTTCTTCAATAGTATTTGGGCAACAATCTATATCCTCTTCAAATACTTCAATTGCAATGGGTGCATCTGCTTTTGCTACAAGCTTTATGTCTATAGCAATAGGTCAAGGAGTAACATCAAGTGCGCAATCTGCAGTAACCATTGGCAGTAACAATAAAGCACTTTCTATTTATTCAATGGCACTTGGTTATAATTCAATTTCCAATGCCAATTCGGCTATAACATTAGGCAATGATTGCTATACTACAGGAGATAATGCTGTAGCTATTGGAAACGCCACCAGAGCCAAATCTTATGGTAGTATTTCAATAGGATCTTTAAATGATACATCAGACGTAGTAATTCCGGGAAACTCCAATCCTACAGATCGTTTGTTTCAATTGGGTAATGGTACAGTTGCCGGTAGAAGCAATGCCATTACTGTATTACGAAGCGGAAGTACAGGATTTGGAACCGTGAACCCCACAGCGCGTATACATGTAGTAGATAGTAGTGTGTTATTTACCGCAAAATATCCAATCAATCCAAACGACGGAAATGTGCCGGCAGAAGGTGCAGGTACTAGAATGTTTTGGTTTGCTTCAAAAGCAGCATTTAGAGCAGGGGCAGTATCTGGTTCGCAATGGGATTATTTGAATATAGGTACTACTTCTTTTGCTACCGGCGATGGAACTACGGCAAGCGGTGGTAGCTCGGCTGCTTTTGGAGTGTCTACTGCTGCTTCCGGGGTGGCCTCTTTTGTAGCAGGGTCTAACAGTCAATCCAATGGTTGGTATTCCGCTGCATTGGGCGAAAACTTAACCGCAAAATCAAGGGGTTCTATGGCTGTAGGCGTAAATAACGAAAGTACAGATAATCCTAATGTTGTAGTTGTAGCTTCTACAGATAGAATATTTCAAGTGGGTAATGGTGCATCAAATGTTGCAAGAAGCAATGCATTAACTATACTCAGAAATGGTAATATTGGGTTGGGTAACAACAACACACCGGATGTGCCACTTTCATTTGCCAATACTGTTGGACCTAAAATATCACTATTCTCTAATGGCGTTTCTGCTCAATATGGCATGGGTATTCAAAGCGGATTACTGCAAATCTATACCGACAACTCTTTATCAGATATTGCTTTTGGAAATGGAGGTAGCGCATCTTTTACCGAACGTATGCGTATCAAAGGAAATGGCAATGTAGGCATCGGCACCAACAATCCGCAAGCACCCTTATCTTTTCCAGAAACACTTGGTCGTAAAATTATTTTATACCCAAGTTCGGCAGGAGGAAATGCAGGTTTTGGTGTTTTTGGAAACGAATTGCGCATTGCTGCCGATTATAGTGGTGCAAGTGTTACGTTTGGATATGAAAATAATTCGGGGGTATTTGTAGAAAGAATGCGCCTTACCAATAGCACTGGTGTACTTACCGTAAATGGCACCAATTATCCCAGTGATGCACGTTTTAAAGAAAACATAACGGCTATAGAAAATCCACTAGAAAAAATTATGGCCATTCGTGGGGTAGAATATAACCTACGTGCCAACACTTGGGTTAACCCTACCAATAATACCGACAAACAAGTGGGTGTAATTGCACAAGAAGTAGAACGTGTATTGCCTCAAGCTGTTTCTACCATCGATGCATCGGGATATAAAGGCGTAGATTATGCCAAAATTGTTCCACTACTCATTGAAGCCATCAAAGCACAACAAACAGAAATTGAAACATTAAAAACGCAAGTGAAAAAATTACAAAAATAATGAGGAGAGATGCTGTTGAACCATAGTTGAACGGTGGTTTAACAGTGGGAAATTAGTTTAGAATTTTAGGGTTTAACTATAGAATCTTTATATGCTTTATAACCTCTATATACCCTATTAACTATGTTAAGCAGTTTAGTGTTTAGATTTTAACCTTTGTTGAAACCTAAACACTAAACTTTAGTTACTTTATAAAATCTATAATCTTTATAATCCTTCCCCCTTTAATACGTAATCACCTGCTCTTCCATCACCGCAGGCATTGCTCTAAACTCGTATTGTTGATTGCGTAATTGAGGTTCAAAGCCCGCTTCTCTAATTGCATCTTGAATGCTTTTGCTGGTAAAACGATGCGGCGCTCCGGCAGCACTTACCACATTTTCTTCAATCATTATGCTTCCAAAATCATTGGCACCGGCTTGTAAACACAATTGCGCTGTTTTCTTCCCTACGGTTAACCAACTAGCCTGAATGTTTTTTACATTCGGTAACATAATTCTACTCATTGCAATCATTCTAATATATTCTTCTGCAGTAGTAAGATTATGAACCCCTCTGATTTTTGCCAATAAGGTATCTACATCTTGAAATGTCCAAGGAATAAAGGCAATGAATCCTTTAGCATGTTCGGGCTTTCGGCTTTGTACTTCTCTAATTTTTACCAAATGCTCAAAGCGTTCATCCAATGTTTCAACATGACCAAACATCATGGTTGCTGAAGTGGTAATATCTAATTCGTGGGCTTCATGCATAACATCTAACCACTCCTGACTACCACATTTTCCTTTGCTGATTAATCTGCGTACACGATCTACCAAAATTTCGGCACCTGGTCCAGGTAAACTGTCTAAACCGGCTTCTTTCAAAGCTTTTAAAACTTCGCGATGGGTGCTTTTTTCTAATTTGGTAATATGCGCTACTTCCGGTGGTCCAAGGGTATGCAATTTAATGTTGGGGTATAGTCTTTTTAACTCCTTAAACAACTGCACATAATACTCCAATCCTAAATCGGGGTGATGTCCTCCTTGCAATAACAATTGCTCGCCGCCATAACGAATGGTTTCGTCAATTTTTTGTTTATAGGTTTCAATATCAGTAATGTATGCTTCCGGATGGCCGGGAATGCGATAAAAATTGCAAAACTTACAATTGGCAATACAAACATTGGTGGTATTGAGATTGCGATCAATGATCCAAGTTACTTTACCATGCGGCACTTGTTTAATACGTAACTCGTTGGCTACATACATCAATTCCGTTAATGGAGCGTTTTCGAAAAGAAATTTTCCTTCTTCTGCAGTAAGAAATTCAAAAGCCAATGCTTTTTGAAAGAGTGTATTTAATTCCATAATACCGTTTGAATAATTAACAACAAAAGTACATGCATTAGGTTGTATATTTAAATCAACGAATGAAACATTTTCTAACGATACTTGCTGCTACTGCTTTTTTATGGCCATTTTATACCGAAGCGCAGCCATCTTTGGAAGATCCGCCTGCGCAATTTCTCACACGATTTACATTTAAACAATACAGTGGTGGGGTGATGGTGTTGCAAGCAAAACTAGATCATGTACCCGATAGCCTTAATTTTATTCTCGATACAGGTAGCGGAGGAATTTCGCTAGATTCTAGCACCTGTGCTCAATATCAATTGCAACCTGTGCCAACCGATACGTTTATTACGGGTATGGGCGGATCGCACAAAGTTTCGTTTTTGTTTAATAGAGAATTGCAGTTGCCCGGACTAACCATTACAAAACTCAATTTTCACGTTAATGATTATGAAATTTTAACCAGTGTGTATGGCGAAAAAATTGATGGAATAATAGGCTACAGTTTTTTTAAAAAATATATAGTAGCCATCAATTTCGATAGTTTATATATAGATGTTTATACGCCGGGTAAATATAAATATCCAATGGGCGGATATATCCTTCGTCCTGCTTTTACCAATTTACCCATGGTTAACCTTACCATTAAAGATGCCCGTAAAATGAATTTCATGTTTTATTTTGATACAGGTGCCGGCTTGAATTTTTTGATGAGCGAAGCATTTGCACAAGACAGCAGTATTTTAATGAGCCGACGAAAACCCGTAGTTACTCAAGCAGAAGGCATTGGTGGCAAATTAAAAATGCGGTTAACCGTAGTAAAACAATTAAAACTAGGACCATACAGGTTTTACAATGTACCCACTTATTTATATGAAGATGATTTTAATGTAACCTCTTATCCTTACTTGGGTGGAGTTATAGGAAATGATATATTAAGGCGATTTAATTTGGTAGTAAATTATCCGCAACGTCAAATTCATCTTTTACCCAACCATAATTTTCGCGAACCATTTGATTATGCGTATACCGGCATGGCCATGTATTTTGTAAATAATGAAATTTTAATTGAAGATGTTATTCCGGATTCTCCTGCAGAAAAAGCCGGAATTCAAAAAGGCGATATATTGGTTGCGGTTGGTAATGTTTTCACCAATAATATCATGCAATACAAAACCATATTACAATCAACAATTGATTATATCCCGCTTATTATTCGAAGAAATGGCGCGCTGTTTAAAAAAAGCATACGACCAAAGAACATTAGGTAATGTTGGATGTTAAAATTTAAATGTTAAATGTTGAATGTTGAATTTTAAATGG